>JAGVUD010000323.1 GCA_019136435.1 Armatimonadota bacterium
CCCTCAGCGCGCGCCCGTCGTCGTCCGCGCTGCGCGCCGAAATGCGGCTGCCGAAAATGCTGATGAGGGGGTACGGGGTCTTGCGCACTTCCGTGCGGCGGCGAAGGAGCGGGCTGCCCAGCAGCAGCCGTTCCACCCCGTTGGCGATAAGCCGGGCCTGGTCGTAGGTCGGGGCGACGATCATCTGCTCCGAACCGGGATGCACAATCGCCCACGTCGCCGCGTCCACCGCTTCCGATTCGGTCTTGCCCCACCTGCGCCCGCACGCCGCCACCTTCACCCGCGAGGTGTCCAGAAGCCACTGCCGCTGCCCTGCATGCGGCCGCCAGTCCCAGATGGCCCGCGCCAGAAGCAGACGGGCGGCGGAAGTCACTGCCCGCCCGCCGCCCGCTCACAGCGCTCGATGACCGCCGCAAGCTGGGCCAGGGCATCGTCCGCGACGCCAGCCTCGTCCAGAACGCCGCTGATCTTAAGGATGTCCAGAGCATGCCGCGACAGGCCCCGGTCCTCGCCCGTGCGTATCGCGTCGCCCAGCTTCTGCGCCGCCGCCAGGGCCGCGCTCGAGGCGACACGCGCCGCCGCCTGCCTGCACTCAGCCTGAAGACGCGAAAGCTCGCCGGCGAACTCCGGGTCGGCCATCCACCGCCGAAGCGTGCCGGGGCGAACCCCCGCCAGAGCAGCGGCAAGCTCGGGCGAGCTCTCCATCAGGAGCCTCAGCGCGCGGCGCTTCCGTGTCGTAAGCATTTGCCCTCCCCCTTATGCAAAAGTGCACTGTCACAAATACAGTACGTTCAGAAGGGCCAAGTGACGACGCTGTTTTCGGGGATATGCGGCCCGGTGCGCTACCGCCAGGCCGATTTCAGCGTGTGCACTTTCAGGGAGACCGCCTTCGCCGCGCCGCCTTCCGCGAAGCACTCGAGCTGCGATGAGTCCGTCTTCGGCACAAAGCAGGACGACATGACGGCCCTGCCGCCGTTGGCGAACACCTCGATCGAGGTCCGGTCCACCAGAATCTCCAGCCGGATGCGGCCGTTCTCCGGCGCCGCGATCGCCGTCTTGCCCAGACACGAGAGCGTGTTGCCGTCCGCCGACCAGCGCACTTCCTCGCCGAGCGCCCGGAACCCGAACGCCGACGCCTTGCCCGGCTCGATTTCGGCCTGAATGTGCAGCAGGCCGCCAGAGATGCCCGCCAGAAGGTTCTCGCCGGGGTTGATCGCCTTGTTCTTGAACTTGTGCTCCTTGTCGTGGAGCGTCTCGATTTCGCGCACGGGCAGACGGCAGATGCGCAGGCCTTCGGGGAAGCGCCTCAGCGTCATTTCGGTGGGGAAGTTCATCTGCTGGGTGAAGGGCATGTCGGGGTACTCGGCCCCGCGCATCCAGGCCACCTGAATGCGGCGCCCGCCGGGAGCGTCGCTGAACGTCTGCACGGCGTAGTAGTTCGCGCCGAAATCGCCCGTGAGGGGCCCCGCCTCGCTGACGAAGCGCTTTCCGTCGAACGAGCCGATATGCGCGTCGCCGATTGCTGTCGTGAGCACCCACTTCGTGACGCCGGGCTCGCCTTCCACCTTCATCGGGAAGAAGTCCGGGCATTCGGTGTGGCCGGGAAACTGGAAGTCCTGCAGCTTCGTCCAGATCTTCGTGTCCTTCGATTCGAACAGCGCGAACCAGTCCTCGTCAATGTAGAGGATCAGCACCCACTTCTGGCCGGGCTCGTGCCACACGGCCTTCGGGTCGCGATTGGCGCCCTTGATGTGCGGGATGACGGGGTTCTTTTCGTACTTCGTCCAGGTCATTCCCGCGTCGGTCGAGTAGGCGGAGCACTGAGTGAACGGCGCGCCCTTCGACTCGTCGGACGTGCCTCCGGCGGCGGTGTAGAACGCCACGAGCGGGGCGTCGTCTCCCTTCTTGAAGCCGGATGTGTTCTTCCAGTCCACCACCGCGCTGCCCGAGAAGATCGTCCCCATCGCGTCGGGCAGGATGGCGTGCTCGATCTGCTTCCAGTGCACAAGGTCTTTGCTGATGGCGTGTCCCCAGAACGGCGCCGGCGGCGTGAACGGGTTGTACTGGAAGAACATGTGCCAGACGCCTTTGTAGAAGACCAGGCCGTTCGGGTCGTTGATCCAGCCGGCTTTCGCCGAGAAGTGGAACTGCGGGCGCAGTTTTTCGGAGTAGAGCTGATCAGTCACGTTTGCGGACTCCTTTGCGCCGCTGGCCGATGACGCCGCGCCGAGGCATCCGGCCAGAACGGCAAGAGTGATGATGGCTTGAGATTTCATACGGGCCTCAGCCGCCAGTTCCCCGCGCCGCCCGTCATATCCTGCCGCTGTGGAGCGCGGAAGCGCAGCTTCCGGTTTTCCGCCCCCGGCTACAGCCCGGCACCCGAATTCCGTGCTTCGGATGCGGGAGTTCGCAGAACGGACGCACCGAAGCGCCCAGATCGGGCTGCCCGTGACAGGACTCCTGCCCTTGCAGGGCCTTTCCGGCGCCACGGACTGGATTCCGGATCCCGCGATCGAGCTGCCCTTGCAGGGCTGCTCGTGACAGGACTCAGGGCTTGCAGCCCACCCACGCGACGGAGCGGCTGCAAGCCGCCAGATCCTCCGGGTGCAGCCCTGCAAGGGCAGCACCATCGGGGGACGGGCACAGACTGGCACGGACGGACAGATGAACTACGACCTGTTTCCGAGGTTCGGGGGCAAGCCGGCAAACCCCGACCTGGTGGCGCCGCTGAACAGGATTCCCTGGGGCGTGCTGAAGATCGTGAAGCCCCGCGTGACGCAGGGCGCCGGGAACGCGCCGGCGAGCAAGAGGACGCACCTGGGCGGCTACTGCGTGGACATCAGCACCCGGACGCTGGCGGGAAGCACGATCCGGCGCATCATCGCGGCGTTTGAGGCGGCGGGCTTTGCCGCGGCGCTGCGCCTGCCGGGCGACGCAGGGCCGAGCGAGCACATACACGCGGCGCTGCGGCCGCACGCCAACGCGGAGGC
>JAGVUD010000180.1 GCA_019136435.1 Armatimonadota bacterium
ACCTGGCGAAGTCACTCAACGCGCGGGACGCGAAGCTGGGGTGGAACTGGACTTTCTACGGCAGGGTGCTGAAGCCGCTTCTGGACGAACTGAATCCGAAGGGGCCACTCTATCCCGCGCTGGTCGCGCCGGACTCGAATCTGCCCGTCAGGGTTTCCGGCGCGGACGACATCGAGTTCGCAGTTCGCGAGGCGGGCGAGTACATCTACGTTCTTGCGGCCAAGCGCGAGGGCGACACGGTCAAGGCAACGTTCAGCGGGTTGCCGCCGGTTCGGGAGACGGCGGAGGTGCTGTTCGAGGAGCCCCGGACGGCGCCGGTGTCAGCCGGAGCGTTCACGGACTGGTTCGGGCCGAACGAGGTGCACGTCTATCGTCTGCGGCGCGCGGGCGCGAACTAGTGTCCGTCTGTTCATTCGGTCAGATAGAGATCCGCGAGCCTGCGGGCGTTTTCGGCCATCCAATGACGGAACTCGGCGGGCTCCAGCACTTCGGCTCGCCCACCGTATGAGAGCACCCACCACCCGAACTCCTCGAACCCCGCCAGCTCGGCGCTCATTACCACGGACCCGTCCGGGAGTTTCTCTATCGTCTGGGACGGATGCCGGCGCGTCTCCTCGATGAGCGGCGCCACGGAGGCATCGAAGCGGACCTTCACCCGCACGGGATCGCCCTGCCTGAACTCCCAACTCCCCTCGTAGAACGAGTCCACGCTGAAGGAATCCGGCGTCGTGAAGGTGCGCCCTGCAGGGGAGGCGCTCATGATGCGCAGGACCTTGCACTGTATGATCGCGCGCCGCTTGTGGCAGTATCCGATGACATACCAGTTGTGCTTGCGGAACACGAGGGCGTACGGGTCGAAGATGCGCTCTGTGGGTCTTCTCGACTCGAGCGACCGGTACGAAAGGCGCAGCGACTGCTGATTGATCGCGGCCTCTTCGATGAGCGGCAGCACTCTCGGAACAATGGTGTTCGCGTCGTAGCCCGAGACGCTGATGGCTACTTTCCCGGCGGCATTCCGAGTGCGCTTGAGCGACGACTCGGACATCGCCGCCTCGATCTTGCGCTGCGCGCTGGAAAGGTGCCGGTTGAAGGGCTCGGTCTTGCGGATGGGAGCCGCGCTGAGCGCAAGCCTGAGCGCAAGAGCTTCTTCGTCCGTGAAGTTGATCGGCGAGAGGCGCGGCCGCCCGGCGATCTTGTATCCGTTCTCGTAGAACACAGGGACGGAGAGGTCGAAGGACAGGGCCTGAAGGTAGCGGTAGATCGTCCTTTCCGAGCGGTTGAGTTCGCGAGCGATGTCGGTCGCGTTCATCGCGGGATTGGTCTTCAGAAGGTCGAGAAGCTGCAGCAGCAGAACGGATTTGCCCATTGGAATCAGTATAGACTTCCTCTCACCGGACGCCTCCTCCTCCGTCTGCGCGTCATTCCGGGCCGGAGGGCTTTCGCTTGATCGTCATTCCGACCCGGAGGGGAGGAATCTCGGCGGTCGCCAACAGCCCGGTCGAGCGGGGGGCCGGGAGGCCGCCGGGGAAAGAGATCCCTCGTCGCGGACTCCTCGGGATGACATGAATTGGGCGGGATCCTCGCGATGACATGATAACCCGTCATTCCGAGGCGGAGGCGAGGAATCTCGGCGTTCGCCACCAGCCAGGTCGAACGGAGGCCAGGGAGGTTCGCGGAGAAGGAGATCCCTCGTCGCGGACTCCTCGGGATGACGTGGGCCGGGGGGACTCCTCGGGATGACATGAGTTGGGCGCTCAGTGTTTGACAACGAGACCCGCGGGGGCGATCAGGACGGGCGGACTTGAACTGCTGTCGAGAGAGCCGCACGCCTCGGCGAAGTCGCCGCTGGCGAGGGCATGCCCGGCGGCCAGCACCCGGACGGGCGACCCGGACCCGTCGTCGAGAAGGAACCCGGCGGCATTCGCATCGGACACGCGGCCGTTGACGCGAAAGACGAAGCTCGATTTCGCACTCGAGATGATCGGCTGCGCGGCGTCGCGGTTGGTGATGACGACGGGATGCTTCGGCGCGAGCACGTTGATGCCGCTGTCGGCGAAGATCGCCCACGCTGTCGCGGCAAGACCCACCCGCTCGGGAATCCGCTGGTGCGGCGTCTCCAGGCACTGGTCCACGGGCGGCAGCGACTGCCCGTTCCCAACGGTGGCGGCAGCAAGGCCCTTCCCGTCGCCGAAGGGCGCGCCCGTCTGAGCCTTGCGGATTTCGGCCAGATAGTCAGCGATGCTCGACGCGAACGCGGTCTCGGAGCGGAGCCGGTCCACGTGCTTCATGGCCGCGACGGCCTGCGCGGTGAACTCCCAGGCAATACCCGGGTGGCCGCCATCGAGCCCGAATCCCCTGTAAGTCGCGCCGCCCGCGCTCACTGTCTGCGCGAAGCGGCTTGCGATGTGCTGAACCGGCCTGCGCCAGTCTATCTGTCCGTGATAGCGGGGAGCGCCGGCCATCGCGAGCACGGGGAATGAACTGGCATCGAGGAAATCATACACATTGATGACCTCGCCCCCCCTCACGGCGCCCGTGGGGTCCACTCCCGGGCCCGGCTGAGTTCCCGATGGCACAGTGCCCGTGAAGAACCGCCCGGACGCAACATCGAACATCGCCATCACGAAATCCCCCGCGACGTTCGCGCGGCGCGCCCATTCCTGCCTGTTTGCCGCATCCGCCTGCGACAGCGCCATGAACGCGGCGAAGATGTCGGCGTTGTTCTCGGTGGACTTACCAGTGTTCCGGTCGCCTGGATCGGCCGGCGAGTCGCGGTAGCCCAGAAAGTAGCCGCCGTACCCGGACGGGTCGGGGTCGAGCAGTTGGGAGTATATCCACCGGCCGACCGTGACGGCATCGCTGAGATAGCGCGGCTCGCCCAGAATTTGATAGGCGCGCACGAGAGCGAGGATGGCGAAGGCGTTGTTCCCGCCGGTCGCGCCGTCCATCAGCAGCCAGTACTGCGCCCCGGACTCGAACGGCAC
>JAGVUD010000248.1 GCA_019136435.1 Armatimonadota bacterium
GCGCGCGAACGGGTCGAGGCGCTTCACGCCCGGGGTGAGGCGGGGGCCTATCTCTATGGTACGCCGGGCGATCCCGGCGCCACGGGCGGCATCGAGCGGCTGAACGCCTTCTTCCTGCTCATCGACCGGCCGGAGGTCTACAACCTCCCCCCGGCGCCGACCCGGCCCGCCACCCGCATCGCGCCCTCCTTCGGGGCAGGGCTCGCCACGCTCGCCGGGCTTGCCGCCGCAGCAGCCGCAATGTTCGCGCTCCAGGGGGGGAGGAACGAAGAATGAGCCCTCCCCTCCGCCGTGATCCCCCGGTCTATCAGGGGGAGAGCTACTACCGGCAACCGGCGATCAAGGCGGCGCACTGGGACTGGACGGTGAGCGGCTACATCTTCCTTGCCGGCATGGCGGGTGCCGCGCAGGTGCTGGCGACGATAGCGCACCGCCGCGACCCTGCCCGGTTCGAGAAGCTCCGGCGCAATGCCCGTTTCCTCGGCACCGCCGGCGCCGCGGCGGGAGCGGGGCTTCTCATCGCCGACCTGAAGACGCCGCAACGTTTCTACAACATGCTGCGGATCTTCCGACCGACTTCGCCGATGTCCTTCGGTTCCTACATTCTCGGCGCATTCGGCGCCTTCTCCGGGATCGGCACTCTCGCCGAGCTCTTCCCGCGCGCCCGCTGGCTCCCCCGAGCTGGCGATCTCGCCCAGGTTGGGGCTGCAGCGACGGGCGCCGGTGCGGCAACCTACACCGCGGCACTCCTCTCGGCCACGAGCAATCCCTACTGGGCTGCGGCGCCGCGGCACTCTCGCTCGGCGAACATCTTGGCGGTCGCTCGAGG
This sequence comes from Armatimonadota bacterium, assembly GCA_019136435.1. GTDB lineage: Bacteria > Armatimonadota > UBA5829 > DSUL01 > DSUL01 > JAGVUD01. The sequence continues at coordinate 830 of JAGVUD010000248.1, forward strand.
AACGGACGATCCCTCGACGACGCCGCTGCTCTCGCAACGGCCGCAGGCCTTGCCGCAAGCATCGTTGGCCGCGAGGCCCGGGTCGGATCCGGCGCCGGCAGCTCATGCCGCGGTTGCAGCTCTCCCTGAAGCTTCCCGCACCTTGCGCTGAACCCCGCCGTCGCCGGTGCTTGCCGGACCATGGACCCCGATCGGGCCAGATGCCCGATGGCGCTGCCAGGTAGAGCGGCTTCCGGCAACTGGAAGAGCAGTTGCCGGAGAGCGCTCACTGACCGGATGCTTCGCCCGAGTTCAGACCGGAGCTCCGCGGTCCCGACGGGGTGACGGGCTTGCGCAGAACGCCCGGGCGATTGCTCCGCATCTGCTCGGCGCGCTGGCGGGCGGCGGCCTCGGTGGGAAACACCAGGTCGGAGAAGAGCTGCACGGGACAGCCGGCATCGGCACGCATCTGGCCCACGACGAAGCCGGCACCGTCCGCGAGCGCAACGATCACATACCAGCCTCGGACCGGCCCCGGGCGGTAGCCGTTGTGCTTGGCGAGGATCCGGCCCAGGTCCTGGTAGTCGCCGTAGCCCTCCCGCAGGTATCCCGGGTCCGGCGCCCCGACCTCCGCATCCGGGTCGCCTGAATCGAGCCAGCGGTAGCTGCCCTCGGGGAGGCCGACCACGCGCGGGTGGTCGGCGACAACTTTCGCGTGCGGCGTCATGGCAGGGGTCCCTCCGCCAAGAAGCCATCGATCACGTTGCGCATGATGCGCGAGACGTTGTTGTCGTAGTTGTTGTGCGACAGCGAGCCGGTGAAGGTCATCGATCCGACCGAGAACACGGCGCCGTCATTCGGAGTCTTGTAGTAGACCATGTCCGCGCGGAGTTTCGGGTTGTTGTCCCCTGTCCCCGCCGAGAAATACCCTCTCGCGTGATAGGTCGATTCCTCGGAGACCGAGGCGAAGATGTCGTTGTGCCCTTCGGAATGGGCCAGCAGAAACGCCCGGTGGGGTGTCCCGAGCTCGAGATCGTAGCGGTCGAGTTCGAGCCCCGCCGCGCCATCACCGATCAGGCCGAAGTCGCCGATCGGTTCATCCTTGCCCACGCCCTCCATGATCCAGGCGCATTCGGGCAACTCGCTGTCCGGTGCGCGGCGGTAGTAGGAGGAATAGGTGAGGCCGAACGAGGTGAAGACGACGCCGAGATGCTTGCTCATCACGCGGCCGCGAACACGCCACAACCCCCCGTGCTTGCCGTCGAACGCGTTGCAGTATTCGCCGGGATTGATGGTCCAGGCGCGCGAGCCGTTGTCGCCCTTGCGGACCTCCATCAGGGCCGGGTTGGCCGGATGGGGCACGACCACCCAGTAGAAGCCGTTGGCGGCGAGGTAGAGCCAGCGTCCGCCCTGCATCTGGTAGTCGTGATAGGCATTCATCGTTTCCTCGGAGGAATACTCCGGGTGATGCCCTGTCAGCACGACGCGATACTGCTTCAGGAGTTCGACGCCCTCGCGCTGGAGGTCGTGATCGGTGATGACATCGAGATCGTACCCCATCTGGTCGAACCAGTCGATGATGTGGAGGTCGGCGCTCATCTGCCAGAGCGAGGGCGACAGGACATGAATGAACTTCGGCCGCATGTTCAGGATCGGCCGGAGACAGGACGAGATGTTCACGCCCCAGCCATCCCGGTACGTCGCATAGGTGCCAAGACCGTAGCCCCGCTGCTTGTTCAGCAGCAGGTCGCCGGGCTGCAGCAGGGGCACGCGACCGATCAGCAGCTCGCAGAGCACCGAGTTCATGCTGAGGTTGTCGTTCGCGTAGGCCAGGTAGCTGAACGTCGGGATGACCAGCGCAATCTTCGCGGTGGGTTTCCCGCGGGAGGGCCGGACGATGAACGGGACGTAATCCTCGTGTTCTGCGGAGTCGATCCCGTCGACGCGGATACGGGCGGCGTAGACGCCCGAACGCAGATCGTCGGGAACGGTCAGGGAGAACGAGACGTCCCACCGTGCATCATCCACGGACTCATCATGGAAGTGGATCGCGCTGTACTCGTGCGGCGCCTGGGTGAAGCTCATGTAGTCCGAGGTCCAGTTGTGCCCCGGCACCGCCCGTACGGGCATGTTCACGCAATGGCCATGAAGGAGGCACGGGCTCGTATCTTGCCGATGTTGGCGGCAAAATCCCACATCCCGACCACGGATTCCCGCAGGTCGTTCGACAGCATCCGGGCATCCGCCGTCTGCAGGACGAGCTCGATTTCGGCATCGTCGAGGGCGCGTCGCGCGACGCGGGGGCGATCGATCTTGCCGTTGTACTTGTGCGTATGAACCGGAAGCTCCCAGGGCTCGGTCAGTTCCACGAAGTGCCCGCCGAAGATCGAGCGCCCGGAACGGGTCTGCTCGGTGCTGGCAGCCATCAGCAACGGGCAATCGTTCTGGCTCGGGCCTTCTGAATGCGTGCGGGCCTTGATCCGGGCGGCGGTGTCACCCTCCGGGTGCAGCATGCTCATGCCGTGGCCGCCGTTGGTGTGCGTGACATGGGGCTCCTGGGCGATCCGGACCTCCCCGGAGCCGGCATCGTATGTCGCCCAGACCTTGTACCAGACCTTCCGGAAGAGCGGCTTGCCTGTCGAGATCTCCTCGACCTTGCCGCGGCCGCGCCCGATGCGAAGGGTGAGCTCACCGCTTTCGTTGATGAACAGCCCGTATCCGGTTTCTTCTGTCGCGTCCCATTTGCTGATGATCGCCTGTGTGCCGACAGGCTCGCCCTCCACGTCGGTAACCGGCGTCGTGGGATAGATGAACGCGCAGAGCGTGAAACTCGACAGGTCAAGTGCCGGGCACGACGGCACCATGATGTAGCTGCCGGCGTGAATCGGCTGGTTCTTTCCATCATACTGGCCGGACACCGGCGTCGCAATGACCTCTTCCTTGAGACCTGGGCCTTCGGGGTTGGTGTCGCCGTGGATCAGCCGGACGATGTCCGCCTGGTAGGATTCATTGAACTCGGAATGGATATGGAACGTGATCTCTTCGCCCGGGCTCACCGACATCTTGCTGGCATAGCCGGTTATGCGGAGCATCATCTGCTGGCGGTCGGACATTCAGGCGCCTCGTTCGGTCGCGGAAGGAGAGGAAGCGGCCTGCGGAAGCTCGATGCCGTAGACCTCGAGGAAAGCGGCCAGCCGCTTCAGGAAAATGGCGTGCTCGGCCTCCCCGCGCGTCGGGTAGGTTTCGTCGGTCAGCTCCACGGTTGCTCCACGAAAGCCCGGCAGGATGCCGATCGTGTATTCTTCCCAGGGCCGCGTCTCGACGATCGTATGCTTGCCGGCCTGCGGGGTAGCGCGCAGCCGATCGAGCAGGCGGCGCAACGGCTCGCTGTTCATTTCTGCCCCGCGACCTGGCTTCGTGCCCCGGTACATCGGGTTGTCCCTGTGCTCCTCGATCAGAGCGGCAAGCTTTTCAGGGTCAGAAA
>JAGVUD010000021.1 GCA_019136435.1 Armatimonadota bacterium
GGGAGGTCGCGTATCCCGCCCCCGGAGCCTACCCATCAACCGGCCCGGGGTACATCTACTACTACGACTCCCTGGTTCAGCCGCCCGACCAGACATACACCACGTACTACTACTACTGGGAGTTGGACAACTGTTCGACGGACCTCGGAATCACGTCGTGGACGTGGGCAGGCGGAAACGTCTTTGACCTCGGCGCCTACAGCTCGGGTTCCGGTGATGGTCCGCTGCCGTTCGGCCCGGCCGGCGCCCTGGAGATCTGGGGCTACAGCGACACCGAGTCGGACTACGCCCCCACGCTGGTCCCCTCGGCCATCATGTTCTCGGACGGGCATGTGATCAATCAGCCCATCTATGTGCCAGAGAACGTCGTTCCCGAGCCGGGTTCGTTCGTGGCGCTTTTGACAGGGCTCGTGGGCCTCGGCGGCCTGCGCCTGCGCAAGCGCTGATCCCAGCATAGGGACACGATTCAGTTTGAAGGCGGGCGCCGGGAAACCGGCGCCCGCCGCGGCGTGTGGGGTGGGCGGCGCGCCTGCGAATGTATGAATGGGAATGCTCTGACGGAGGCTTCTGAGTCTATGACTAAGATCGCACGCAGTTCCGGCCCGTTTCTGGAATGGCTCGACCGCTGGATGGCGGACCTGCCGGACGAAACGATGTCCGGGCTGGTTAAGCAGACGGGGGGCGCTTCGCGGGTTGCCGTATTCTGCGTTGACCTGACGGTGGGGTTCTGCAGCGAGGGCGCGCTTTCGAGTCCGAGGGTCGAGGGGATCGTCGAGCCCATCGCGCGGCTCTTCCGGCTCGCGCACTCATCGGGCGTGCGGCAGTTCATTCTGCCCCAGGACAGCCACCCCGCCGACTCACCCGAGTTCGGCGCGTTCCCCCCGCACTGCGTTGCAGGATCGGCCGAGGCCGACACCGTGCCCCAACTCGAAGCCCTGCCCTTCGCCTCCACCTTCGTCAGAATTCCGAAGCAATCGGTGAGCCCCGCCGCGGGCACTGATCTGGAGGAGACTCTGGACAGCCTGCTGGTTGACACGGCAATCTGCGTGGGCGACTGCACCGACATCTGCCTGTATCAGATGGCGATGTTCCTGAAGACGCGCGCCACCGCCGAAGGCCGGCCGGTTCGCGTGGTTGTGCCCGCGGACTGCGCGCAGACGTACGATATGGGCGTGGACGACGCCGCGAAAGTAGGCGCGCTGCCCCACCCCGGCGATCTGATGCACGGGGTGTTCCTGTATCACATGGCGCTGAACGGCATCAGCGTCGTGCGGACGATTGACGCTTGAGGCGTCAGCGCCGCATCGGGCTCAGGTGAAGCTCACCTTCACCGGCTCGCGGGCTTCCTCGTCCACCGGATAGTACGTCTTCGACTTGAACCCGCCGAGCGCCGCAACCAGGCTTGCCGGGAAGACCTGAATGAGCGTGTTGAAGCTCATCACCGCGTCGTTGTAGATCTCTCGCGCGCGGGCAAGCTGGTCTTCCGTGGACGAGAGTTCGGTCTGCAGCGAGAGGAAGTTCTCGTTCGCCTTCAGTTCCGGGTAGTTCTCGGCAACAGCGAACAGGCTCTTAAGAGCGCCGGTGAGCATGTTGTCCGCGGCGGCGGTGTCTTCCACCCCCTGAGCAGACGCCATCTTCGCGCGCGCCTCGGTGACCTTCGTGAAGACCTCTTTCTCGTGCGCCGCGTAGCCCTTGACCGTCTCGACGAGATTGGGGATCAGGTCGAAGCGCCTGCGAAGCTGGACATCTATCTGTCCCCACGCGTTTTCGACCTGGTTGCGGAGCGTAACGAGGCGGTTGTAAGTGCCGACGCCCCAAAGCAGGACGACGACAACAACAGCCCCGATCACGCCAAGAACAGCGAGCAGTATCCCAGTCCAAACCACAGCGCAAATCCCTCCCCGCGCCGCACACAACGGCTATTCGGCGGCCGCGTCTGACAAGCATTTTATTCCGCCCCGCCGCCCGCAGTCAAGCGGAGCCGCCGGCCACCCGCACATCCTGAATGCGGATTGACGGCATGAGCATGCCGGGCTCGACGCGCGCATCCGAGCTGACAGCGTCGATGTTCGCCAGCATCTCGAAGCCGTTCATGCCGATCATCGTGCTCTGCACGCCGCGCGTTATCTCGCCGTTTTCTATCAGGAACCCGAAGTCCACGCTCGCCGACACCTCGCCGGTGGTTCCGTCCGGCGACAGGCTGCCCATGTTGATATAGAGGCCCCGGTCCACCTGAGCGATGATGTCCCGGGCGGGAATCGTTCCGAGAGCCGGCACGACATTCGCCGGGCCGATGCCGCCTCCCCGCGCATGGCCGGTGTAGGGAACCCCCGCCTTGTTCGCCGTGTACGAGTTGTGCAGCAGGTTCACCAGCACACCGTTTTCGATAATCGCCATGCGGCGGCCTGGCACGCCTTCGGAGTCGTACGGCCGCGACCCGAGCCCGGCGGGAATCGAGGGGTCGTCGTGAATCGTGACCACGTCTGAGGCGATCTTCGTTCCGAGCCTGCCCTGAAGCCACGAACGCCCGCGCTGATGACTCTCGGCCTCCGCCGACGCGGCGAGCGCGTGGAAGACCGAGTTTGCCGCAAGCGGCCCCAGCACGATGCTCAGGACGCCGCTTTCGATCTTCCCCGAGCCGAGCAGGCGCACGGCGGTTTCGGCCGCAGTGGCGCCCATCTGCCGGTGGTCGAAGTCCGCCATGCGGCACGCCGCGTCCCACTCGTAGAACGAGCCCACATCGTCGCCGCGGCGGATGACGGGCTGAACCCAGGCCGAGATGTGCGAGCTGCGGGCCGTAAGCGCGACGCCCAGGCTGTTCGCAAGCGCCGAGACGCCGCAGTACGCATCCGCCGAACCTGTGCACAGCGCGTCCGGCGCGACATTTTTTGCCGCCTGCACGCTCTCCATGATGATGCCGGCCAGCGCATCGACCCCCACGTTTTCTATGCGCGGATCGTAGAGCCCGG
>JAGVUD010000031.1 GCA_019136435.1 Armatimonadota bacterium
CGCGCTTTTCGCCCAGCGCAACTGGAAGGAGTATCGCGAGACGGTGAGCTTCGGCGTGCGCAGCGTGTTCTTCGCAACCATTCCCGCCTCGGTCTTCATGATTATTGCCGCAAAGCCGATCATCGCGCTCATCCTGCAGGCCGGGAGCTATGGCCCGGATGATACGGCGCAGGCGGCCATCGCGCTGGTTTACTACTGCATCGGCGTGTTCGCCTGGGGAGGGCAGGCCATCGTCGCCCGCGCGTTCTATGCCATGCAGGACACCGTCACGCCCATCGTCATCGGCACGATCATGACCTTTCTGTTCGTCCCGCTCAACTGGCTGCTCATGAAGCCGCTCGGGCACGGCGGACTGGCGCTGGCGACGTCCGTGATGGCGATTATGCACATGCTTGCGCTGTCGAAGGTGCTGGCATCACGCGTGGAGGGAATCGGCGCGTGGCGCATCCTCTCTTCAACCCTGCGCATCTGCGCCGCGTCCGGGCTGGCGGCCATTCCGGCCGCCGCGCTGATCTGGTATTTCGGCGGCGCGTCCATCGCCGGACCCGCCCTCTCGGTCAAGACAGCCGCTCTCTTGCAGCTTCTGCCGTCGTTTGCGGCGTATCTGATTGCGTATGCCGGACTGTGCAGGCTGCTTAAGGTCGAGGAGTTGACGCCGTTCGCATCCCTGCTGCGAAGGCGGTTCACCCGCGGCGCCCCGACGCCCGGAGACTGAACCCGCGCCGAAACAGGATTCGCCGTTTCGGCCGTGTAACATGTCCATGGCGCGCCTGTCATCGTCCGGCGCGCTGAAAGGACAAGGATATGGGAAAGCACTGCCACTGTGCGTTCAGCCGGCGCCAGTTTCTGCAGATGACCGGCGGCGCGCTGGCCTGCTCGGCGCTTCAGCCGCTCGCTGCCCGCGCGGCAGCCGCCCGGGCGGCTGCCGCCGGCATCAACACCACCACCCCGATCTTCCCCAAAAGCAGGGCCCGCGTGGGCCTTGTCTTCTCGCACGTGCCCACCGGACACGCCACATGGCCAACGAAGGATTATGACTACGGCAAACGGGCGGCGGAACTGACGGCAAGTCTGAAGAAGCTCTGCCCGCGCGTTGACTTCGACATCCACACGGCGCACAACGCCGCCGAAGCCGACGCCATAATCGCCGCCACCGGCGATGTTGACGGGTACCTCGTCTACGCCATCGGCATCTGGACCCGCGTTCCGGACAGGGTTATGCGAAGCGGCAAGCCGGTTGTGCTTGCCGACGATCTCTTCGCGGGGTCGGGCGAGGTGCTCATCAGCTCGGGTGTCGCGCGCCGCGAGAAGCTGCCTGTCGTCGTCGTCTCCTCTTCGGAAATCGCTGACGTCGCGCGCGCCGCCGATCTGTTCGCCGCGCTGCGCGCAATGAAAGACTCACGAATTCTTGACGTCGTTGATCGCGACATCGCCGACCCCGCCGCGAAGATCAAGGACCTCTACGGCGCGGAGGTCTTGAAACTGGATTCGAAGGAGTTGGCCGGCTACTTCGACCGCGCGTCCGTCAGCGAAGCCGAAACGTGGGCCAGCCGATGGAGCCGCGGCGCGAAGAAGGTCGTCGAGCCGTCACGCGAGGATCTCGTCAACTCGGGGCGGATGTATCTGGCGCTGGCCGAGGCCGTGGCCGCCAGACGCTGCGATGCCGTGACTGTGGACTGCCTCGGGATGTTCTACTCGGGGCGGGTCACGGCCTACCCCTGCCTGGCGTTCTTCCAGATGAACAACGACGGTTCGACGGGCGTCTGCGAGGGCGATCTCAACTCCACCTGCACGCAGCTTCTGATGCGCCACATCACCGGGCGGCCGGGCTACGTGTCAGACCCGGTCATAGACACGGCGAAGGGCGAGATCATCTACGCGCACTGCGTGGCGCACAACCGCGCTTTCGGCCCCGGCGGCAGGACGAACCCCTACGTCATCCGGTCGCACGCGGAGGACGGAAGAGGGGCCTCCGTGCAGTCGCTGCTTCCGGCGGGCGAGACGGTCACCACCCTGGAGATTGACGTGTGGAGCAAACGGATGGTGATCCACACCGCGAAAACCACCGGCAACGTAGACGAATCGAAGGCCTGCCGCACCAAGCTGGCCGCGAAGACCGAAGCCCGCGCCATCCTCGACAACTGGGACATGGGCTGGCACAGGGTCACGTTCTACGGCGACTACCGCGAAACAGCCATCAACGCCGCCCGGCTTCTGGGCCTGGCGGTCAGCGAGGAGGACAGGGCCGCAGGCTGATCCACGACGACCGGTGACGCTTGCCCGGGCGTGAAAAAGGCCCCCGCTGATCGAGGCGGGGGCCTGATTTCTGAAGTCTGCCGCTGCCGGGACTACGGCCAGACAGAGATAATCCCGTCCTCGGCGCCTCCGGTGTGAATCACGGGCTCGCCGTTCTCGCAGGCCGCGATGCCCTTCACGATCACGAAGTTGTACGGTCCGGGCGTCTGGCCGTACACCTTGATCTTCGGATCGAACACCTGAACGCCGAACATGTCGTTCGCGTCCTTGATGTAGAAGTACGTCATCCAGTCGCCGTCGTCCACGACCCAGCCTGTCGTTGTGACGCTGAGTCCGCTCGTGGAAGGCGGCCCGGCGAGCGACCTGTGCGTGGCAAACAGGGGCGCGGAGAACGGCTGGTTGTGCGCCAGAACGTTCGGGTTCAACGGCATCAGAATCTTCTCGCACCCGTTAACGGTGGCGATCTTGCCGGTCAGGCTCACCAGGTCGCCCTTCGAGACCGAGTTGATCAGCGCGCCGCCGTTGGAGTACACCTCGGGCATGGCGCACCGGATCCCTCCGGTGAAGTCCTGGCCCTGAACATGGAACCAGCCCTCGCCGACCATGTCAACGACACCCGCGGGCAGGCTCACCCAGGCTCCGTCGTCCTCGTTTCGGGCGGCCTGAACGGTGGGGAGCGCTTCGATCTCGAGCCCGCCGGGAAGCGTGCCAAT
>JAGVUD010000499.1 GCA_019136435.1 Armatimonadota bacterium
CGTCCAGGACGACGCGGTAAACGCCCGGCCTCCGGTCGAAGGCCGTAGCGTGCCCATCGCGGACCTCGCCCTGGTAGGCGCCGTCGATGTAGACATGCAGGTCCCGGTAGCCGTCGTTGTCGACGACGATCGCCCCCTGGCCCTCCGGAGGGCGATGATCGAAGTCGTCGTCATCTTCGCAGCCGGTCAGCGCCAGCGAGGCGCAGACCGCCGCGGCCGTCATGAGGCTGAGCCAGCGACGCGCGCGGCAGCCCCATGCGGCCCGCATGTGCCGCCCGGGTTCACTGCCGCCGACCGACCGTCCTCGCAGTATTAACATGTTCCGCCTCCAGGCTGGGTTTATGGGTGTTGTGTCATCGAGCTTAGGAGATTTCCTGACCCCGCGTCAATGGCGAACGCACCGCCGTAATCGGCTAGCCACAGGGGGGCGCGCGGGGGGCGCATGGAGGAGCGGGCGGGAGATTCAACGCAAAGGTGCCGTGTGCGCGAGTGTGCGGGAATGCGGCAGAAAGGCGGGACAGGCATTCCTGCGTGTCCGCGCCTGCGTCGCGCCTGCGCAGGCAGGAATGCCTGCGCCACCCTGGGGCGCCCCCGGCGACGGCAATCGTCCCCGGGCGCGACGGGGGGCGGGGAAAGCGCATGATAGGCGGGCGGAATGCCGATGGGCTCATGGATCAGCGAGAGACGGGCCCTTCGGTGGGGCGAGCTGACCCCAGCGAGCCGCCGCGCGGGGAATTAAACGCAGAGGCGCAGAGGCGCGGATGAGGGGGAAGCTTTTACATGGATGCACAGGATGCACAGGATATTTTGGGGTAGGGCGAGCTGTCCCCAGCGAGCCGCAGAACGGAAGGAATATCCACTCCCCAGCGCGCGGCTCGCCGGGGACGGCTCGCCCTTCTATGTGGGGACATGTCAACCCCAACCTGCGCCTGCGGCATTTTCTAGCTCATGTTGCTCTGACTCCGCTTTCGATTGATGCCATTTGCGGAATGAACCGGCTGCTGGAGGTTCCGGGCGGCCTGGCCGTGCCGGACAACCTTCTATCCGTCAGGGACGAACCCTTGACACGATTCTGCATGCGTCTCTCGACTCAGAAAGCCGGAATGGCCGGGGAGAACAATCTACCGAACCGGTGCGTGTGGCACCAAGGGCGAGCCCGTTTCCCCGAACACTCCGGCAAATGGCATCCATCATTCAAAACCTTTCGCGTGCGTCCGCCGGTCGCGGCTCAAGCCTTGAGCAGCGCGCCCTCGGGGACCACGTCTTGTTCGACATACTTCCAGAGCGCGACCAGCAGCTTCCTGGCCAGCGCCACGATCCCTTTGCGCTTGCTCCGGCTTGTGCCCGCGGCCACGTAGTGGGTGAAGAACCACCGGGTCAGCGCGCTCCCGGGCTGGTAGCGGACCCAGCTCCAGGCCAGTTCGATCATCGCGGTGCGGACGCGGCTGCTGCCGGCCTTGCTGATGCCCTGTTCCCGCAGCGTCTCGCCGCTGTCGTAGGGTGTGCCCGTCAGCCCCGCGAACGAGCCGACCGCCTTGCGGTTGCGGAACCGCCGCCAGCCGAAGACCTCGTGGCTCAGCATCCAGCCGGTCTGCAGGCCGACGGCCTTGAGCCGGCACAGCTTCAGCGCCTTGCCTTCCGTCACGCCCCCGGCCTGCTTCAGGGCCGAGGCCTGCTCGGTCTCCAGCGCCCGGATCTGCTCTTCGACCATCGCCAGGCGCGCCTGCTCGCGGCGCAGCTCCGCGGCGACCTCCGGCCGCAACGCCCGGCCGTCCCAGTCCCGCAGCCCGTCCATGTCCGCGAGGGCCGGGTTGCCGAGGGCGATCCCGTGCAGCGCGCAAATCGAGCGTATGCGCGCGCGATGCCCCGTCCGCTCCTTGACCAGCCGCTCGCGCTCGCGGCCGATCCGCATCCGCGCCTCCTGGCCCTCGCCGGGCACGACCACGACCGCGAACACCTTCCTCTCCCCCCAGAGGGCCGCGCGCAGCAGCAGGTTGAGCAGGCGGCTGGCGTCCAACCGGTCGGTCTTGCGGTGGCGGGCGCGGCGGGGGACCTCGATGCTGGCCGGATCGATGACGACGTTCACGATGCCGTTGCGGCTCAGCATCCGGTCCACCCAGAACCCGTCCCGCCCCGCCTCGTAGCAGCTGAATACAGGCGTGTCGGGATCCAGCCCGAACTTCTCCTTCGCCTTCGCGACCTCGTCCAACAGCAGCTTCTCCTGCCCGGCCGGGATCGTCCGCTGCCGCTCGCGCTTCCCGTCTCCGAAGCACAGCTTCCAATTGTTCTTGCTAAGTTCCATCGCCATGAATACCTTGTTTTCCTGCTGGGACATGACTCTTCCTTTCTGTGTTAGATGTTCACGTGGAGAAGGATCACCCTTCTTTCTGAATAGCATAACGGTTGATCATGTCCCAGCATAGTATCTACCCGTCGGCACGCAGCGACGGCTCGCCCTACCCGTCGGCACGCAGCCATGGATATGATACCAGGCTCGCCCGCCACGGCTGCCGCGGGAAATTCAGCGGGTTGGTTTCTACCGCCGCAGGCGGCGGGAAAGCAAGCGCGCGCAGGCACGCGCAGACAAAGAACCCATCCGCGTCCAGCCCTCTCAGCATGCGCTTCCCGCGCCCCCCTGTGGCTAGCCGATTACGCTTCGCGGTGGAAATGCGCTTGGTGGATAGCGTCAATTGTGTTAAATTTTTTTTTTAAGGGTATGTGCTTGGCGCCCCGGACGTCGGAGACAGTGCGCATGCCGATGAAACCGAAGGGAGTATGCCGGATGAAAAGGTCGGTCGCGATTTTGCTGGCGGCGGTCTGTGTGCGTTCGGGCCTTGCCGCCTCGGCGCAGAACGCTTTCGTCAAGGTCGAGTCGAACACCCCGGGCGTCGACACGGTGGTCGTCGTGACGCAGCCGGCGGGCGAGTTCCACATCACGACTAAGAATGTCGAGAACAACTTCC
>JAGVUD010000005.1 GCA_019136435.1 Armatimonadota bacterium
CCTCGCCCCGCTGGCGGTGGCCGCGCAGACGGTCGAGGAAGGCCGGGAGGTTGGCGTCACCGTGAAGCAGTGCCGCGACGGCTCCGAGGTTGATGAAGGTATCACGATCACCAACTATGACCGCCTGCATCGCTTCGACACATCTCGCTTCGGCGCGGTGGTGTTGGACGAATCGAGCGTCATCAAACACCACACGTCAAAGACGCTGGCGACCCTTCTGGAATCCTTCGCGCAGACGCCGTTCAAGCTGTGCGCGACCGCGACGCCTGCTCCGAATGACTGGACTGAGCTTGGAACCCATGCCGAGTTCCTGGGCATTTGTTCGCAGGTCGAGATGCTGGCCGAATACTTCGTCCACGACGGCGGCGATACGCAGACGTGGCGGCTGAAGGGTCACGCACGGTGCCAGTTCTGGCGATGGGTGGCGTCATGGGCGGCGATGGTGAGGACGCCTGAGGACTTGGGCTTCGACGGCTCGCGCTACAACCTGCCGGCGCTGCGTGTCTCGCAGCACACCACCGCAGGCGGTGAGCATGACCAGGCCGCCACGGGGATGCTGTTTGCGCTGGAGGCCAACACCCTGAGCGAGCGGCGGGATGCCCGCAGGGACACTATTGATGCTCGCGTAGATGCATGCGCCGCGCTAGTTAAGGCCGAATGGTGTAAACTGGCAGCGAGAGAATCGGAGAGCGATCATGACTTGGAAGCCGGAACATGCAGAAGCGCGCAGGAAGCGCGAGAGGTCGGACGCGGAGTACGCAGCGAAGCGGAAGGCGCAGTCTGTAAGCGACCCGGAAGCCAGGAAGGCATACATGCGCGAGTACTACAAGTCGAACCCGGAGAAGTTCAAGCGGACGCCGGAGCAGCGCGAGGCGAGGAACGCGGCGAGGCGAGCCAAGTACGCAGCGGATGCGGAGATGCGCATGAATGCCAGAGCGCAGGCCAAGGCGTGGCAGAAGGCGAACCAGGAAAAGCGCAAGAATCAGAGGTTGATGAGTACGCACGGGATCGATCTGAGCGACTTTCAGGACATGCTCGCGCACCAGAACGGCGCCTGCGCGATATGCGGGCACTCGGATCAAAGCAAGCCGCACTTCTTCCCAGTGGTGGATCATTGTCACGACCGGGGGAGGATTCGCGGGCTTCTGTGCATGAACTGCAATCAGGGACTCGGGAAGTTTCAGGACAGCCCGGACATTCTGATGCGGGCAGCCGTGTACATCGCGAGCCATGGATGATTTGGTGTGACCTTAACGCCGAACAAGATGCGCTAGAGCGCCACTTCGGTGACCTCGCATTCTCCGTGCGAGGGAGCATGACCCCTGATGAAAAGGAAGCGGCGATCCTCGATTGGATGGCCGGCGAACGGCCTGTGATGATCTCAAAGACGTCGATCATGGGATGGGGAATCAACGCCCAGCACTGCGCCCGCATGGCCTTTGTCGGCGTCACCGACTCATGGGAGGCGTACTACCAGGCCGTGCGCCGCTGCTGGCGGTTTGGGCAGAAGCGTGAGGTCGAGGTTCACATCTTCGCGTCCGAGCTTGAGGGCGCAGTCGTTTCAAACTTGCAACGCAAGGAACGCGATGCAAAGGCGATGGCTGATGCGCTATCAGCCGAAACCCACGATGCCGTCATGCAGGAAGTGACCGGCGTTGTACGTCAATCCAACCCATACAGCCCTGCCCGGACGGTCGAGATTCCGGCGTGGCTGGTTTCTGAGAAGGAAGCATCATGAAGTGCATTGAGCAGCACACCGGCAACGGCTACACGATCTTCAACGGGGACTGCGTGGAGGTGCTGGCCGGACTCCCGGATCGGAGCATCGATTACTCCGTCTTTTCGCCTCCGTTCGCCAGCCTCTACACGTACTCCAACTCGCCGCGCGACATGGGCAACTGCCGGAACGACGCGGAGTTCTTTGCCAACTTCGCCTTCCTGATCCGCGAGCTTCGCCGCGTGATGAAGCCGGGGCGCAACGTAAGCTTCCACTGCATGTTGATGCCGACCAGCAAGGAACGCGACGGCTACATCGGGCTCAAGGACTTCCGTGGCGACCTGATCCGCGCGTTCCAGGCGGAGGGATTCATCTACGCCAGCGAGGTCTGCATTTGGAAAGACCCGGTGACGGCGATGCAGCGCACGAAGGCGCTCGGCCTGCTGCACAAGACCGTGCGGACCAATGCTGCCATGAGCCGGCAGGGCATCCCCGACTACCTGGTCACGATGCGCGCGCCGGGCGAAGCCGACCGCGACGACCGCGTGACGCACGGCGAGGATTACCCGGTGGACAAGTGGCAGAAGGTCGCGTCCCCGGTGTGGATGGACATTGACCCGTCCGACACCTTGCAGTTTCGCAGCGCCCGCGAGCATGACGACGAACGTCATATCTGCCCGCTGCAACTCGAAGTCATCCGCCGCGGGATCGACCTGTGGACGAATCCGGGCGACGTAGTGCTGTCTCCGTTCATGGGGATTGGCAGCGAAGGCTACGTCGCGCTGGAGATGGGCCGCCGATTCGTTGGCGTGGAGCTGAAGGCCAGCTACTACGGGCAGGCATCTAGGAACCTTGAGAACGCCCTTTCTCAGATGACTCTGTTTTCTGGGGAGTCCGTATGACCACCGTCACCATCACCTGCACCACGCATCAGGCCGAGTGCATCACCCGCTCGCTTGAACTTTACGCACGCCTTGGACTGGGCCAGTTCCAGGAAATCACCTACCTGTGCAGGACGAAACAAATCCGTGGGCGGAACGGCGAACTGTCGATCGAGCAGTGCGACACCATTGACGTGTACTGCGACCAGATCAGGATGGAGCTTGGTCATCCGCCGAACGGCTCGTTCGGCATCGGCAACCACCAGTTGCACGAAATGACGCAGCGTGCCTTCGAGATCAAGAAACAGATCGACAAGGCCCTGGCCGAGCATAGAAACCCGAACCCTAGTCCGGGGTATCGC
>JAGVUD010000250.1 GCA_019136435.1 Armatimonadota bacterium
GGCCGAGAAGATCAAAAGCTGGGTGGCGCTCGGCAAGCGGGGCATCCTGTTTGCGGCGTCCGACCCCGAGACAGTCGGGGCGGCCGTGAAGGACGCAATCGCGCGCGATATCATCTGCGTCGCCATGGACACCGACGCGCCCGACAGCGGCCGCGTCGCTTACGTGGGCACCGACAACTTCGCCGCGGGCAAGATCGCCGGCGAGGAGATGGGCAAGATTCTGGGCGGCAAGGGCAAGGTCGCCATCGCGACGGGCTCGGTGACGGCTTCGAACTCGCTGGAGAGGATCGAGGGCTTCAAGGAAGCGCTCAAAGAGAAGTACCCGGGCATCACGCTGCTGCCCGAGGTGCTTGTTGACAACGAAGACCGCGCCGTGGCCGTCCAGAAAGCAAAGGCGAAGCTGGCGGCGGTGCCGGACCTGGCGGGCTTCTTCGGCGTTTATGCGCTCAACGGCCCCTGCTGCGCCAACGCTGTCAAGTCCGCCGGAAAGACCGGCAAGGTGCGCGTCGTCTGCTTCGACAACCTCGCCGAGCACATGAACATGCTGAAGGCAAAAGAGATTGACATCGCCATCGGCCAGCGGCCCTACCTGATGGGCCTCAAGGGCACCGAACTCATCAGCGCCATCATCCGGGACGGCAAAGACAAGGCCCTCCAGGAGATGGGCGCGAAGGACGGGATGATTGACACGGGCGTTGACGTGATCACGCCCGCCGATGTCGAGGAGTATCGCGCGAAGCTCAAGGAACTCGGCGTCCCGGTCACCGGGTGGTAGATACCGCCCGCGGCCGCCGGCCCGGCGTGGTCAGCAGGAGGCTGCCTTGCGCCTGAAGAAACTGGAGATACGCGGCTTCAAGACGTTCGCCGACTCAACAGAGCTCGAGTTCACCCCGGGCATTACCGCCGTCGTGGGTCCGAACGGCTCGGGAAAGAGCAATATCTCCGACGCCATCGCCTGGGTGATGGGCGAATCGAATGTGCGCCACCTTCGGGCCACTCGCACGGAAGACGTCATTTTCAGCGGCAGCCGGTGGAGTTTCAGGAAGTCACCATCACGCGCCGGGCGTACCGTTCCGGCGACAGCGAATACTTCATCAACAAGGTCCCCTGCAGGCTGCGGGACATCTACGAGCTGTTTCTCGATTCCGGAGTGGGGCGCGGAGCCTACTCGATGATCAGCCAGGGCGAGATTGACCGCCTGCTCACGGGCAAGCCCGAGGATCGCCGGGAGTTCCTCGAAGAAGCGGCCGGCGTCAAGAAGTACCGTCACCGCCGCCTGGAGGCATACCGCAAGCTCGAGAACACGAAGAACAACCTCACGCATGTGGATGGAATCATGCGGGAGCTTCAGGACCAGATGGAGCCGCTTGCCGAGCAGGCCGAAAACGCCATCCGCTACAAGCAGCTCACAGAGCGTCTGCGCGAGATCGAGGTGGGGCTGCTCGTGCAGCGCGTGCAGCGCCTGGACGCCGACCTGAAAGAGTGGAAGAGCACCGAGGTCTCGACGGCCGGGCAACTGGCCGAGGCCGACAAGGAGATTACCCGCCTTGCCGCACGCGAGCAGGCGGCGGCGGGGCTCCTGCGCAAGGCTCAGGAGACTCTGGAAGCCGCGCACACGCAGTATTCGCAGACACAGAGCGCCGCCGAGCGGCTGAAGCTCGACCTTGCGCTCGCCGAGGCGCGAAAGAAGTCCGCGGAAGAGGGCGAGCAGCGCCTGAATGAGGAGATCATCCGGCTGGAGATGCGCCTTGCCAGCCTCCGGGAGCAGTCTTCGGGGCTGGACACGGAGGCGGAGGATGCGTCCGGGCGCAGGGCCGAACTCGAAGAGCAGACGGCGGCGCTTCAGGCGGATGCGGCGCGGCTGAGCGCTGAAGTCACCGAGCGGCAGGCGAAGCTTGCACAGCAGGAGGCAGACGCGCGCGAACTGGCCGAGGACAAGGCAGCGCAGAAAAGCCGCCTGGAGAGCGCCGGCGTCCGCCGGGCCGAACTGGATCGCCTGATCGAGGCCTCGAAGGAGCGGATTGCGGCCCTGGCAGTCCGCCGCGCGGAGCGCGCCGCCGAACAGGAGGCCGCTTCGAAGGATGCCGCCGCGCAGGAAGCGCTCGTTTCGTCGCTCGGCGATCAGATTGACGGGTTGCGCAAGGACCTGGCGGATGCCGAGGACAATCTGGAGAGCGCGCTGGCGGCGAAGGACGAGGCCGGACGGGCGCTCGTGGACCGCAGCAGCCGCCTGAAGATGCTGAGGGAGATGGAAGCCGCCCGCGAAGGCTACTTTGCCGGGGTCCGGGCGGTGCTTGCCGCGGCGGTGTCGGGCCACCTCCCGGACGCTTACGCAACGGTGGCGGACATTCTGCGGGTTCCGGCCGATTACGAGCAGGCCGTGGAGGCCGCTCTCGGCAGCGCGCTGCAGGACATCGTTGCTCCCGGGTTCGAAGAAGCGCGCCTGGCCATCGAGTATCTCAAGAGCGCCTCGCTCGGGCGTGCGACGTTTCTGCCGATGGACAGGCTCGACCGCCCGGACGTGTTCACGAAAGAACGCTGCCGGGGCGCGCGCGGAGTTCTGGGCTCGGCGTACGATCTGGTCGAGTTCGATGATTATTACGAGCCCGCCGCGCGGATGCTGCTCGGGCGGGTTCTGATTGCCGAAGACCTCCCAAGCGGGGCGGAAGCGGCGCGCAGGCTGAAGGGGTGGGGCAAAATCGTCACGCTCGACGGCGAGCTGCTCGTCCCGAGCGGCGCCATCACCGGCGGGAGCCGTCTCAGGAAGGGCGCCGGGCTCATCGAGCGCAAGCGCGATATTGCCGATCTGACGGCGGAACTGACCAGGCTCACAGAGGAGCAGGATCTCGCGGCGGCGGCGGTTCAGCAGATCAAGAGCGCGCTCGGCGAGGCGAATCAGAAGCTGAAGTCGCTTCTGTCCGGGGCGGAGGCGGCCAGGGTGGCTCTGGCGCGGCTCATCGGCGCAAGGGACAGCGCCGCGGCCACCATCCGCGAGATGGAGGAGAGCGAACGCGACGCGGCGGCGCGGCTCGAGTCCGCGAAGGCCCAGCAGGCGGAACTGGCGGCGGAAGCGGCGGCGCTCGAAGAGATGTTGACCGGGTCGAGCAACGCGGGCGGGCAGATTGACAGGCTGTTGGAGCGGCAGCGGCGCGAGGCCGTGAAGCTTCAGGCCCGCCGCGACGAGACCGCCGCGCAGCTCGCGGCGGCATCAGCCGACCTCTCCGCAATCGTGGAGCGCGAGAACGCCGTGCGCCAGCGTGAAGCGATGCTGCGGGAAGAGACAGCGCGCGCGACGTCGTCGCTTGCCGGGCGGCGGCGCGAACTGGATCAGCTTCTCGACCCAACGGACAAGGGTGAGGTCTCTCTCGATGACCTGGGCGCGAATGCCGCGCGGGCGGCCAGCCAGTTCGAGGACGCCCGTAAGCTGCTCGATCAGCGCCAGGCGGAAGTGCAGGGGTGCGCGAACTCTCACGACACGCTCGCGGGTGGGCTGGCGGAGCTTCGGGAGACGCGCGAGCTTCTCAGCGACGAGCTTCACAAAGCGCAGATTGCTCTCACCCGCTGCGAGTCCGAGTTCGCGCAGTCCATCGAGCGTCTATGGGACGATTATGAGATTACGCGCCAGGATGCCCTCACCTGGCCGGAATCGCTCGTCGTGAAGCACGGCACCGCCACCGAGGTCGCCCGCCTGCGCAAGGAGATTCGCGCCATGGGCGACGTCAACACGGGCGCCGTCGCCGAGTTCGAGCGCGTGCGGGAGCGATGGGAGTTCCTGGCGTCGCAGCGCACCGATCTGGAAGAAGCGCGCGA
>JAGVUD010000545.1 GCA_019136435.1 Armatimonadota bacterium
CCTTCGCGCTGGTCGTGGGGTCCATGTTCTACTTCATCTACTCGAAGAAGCACAACTGGATCAGCCGGCTGGTGTTCGGGATGATCATGGGCCTGACGGCGGGATCGCTGTTCCAGGACTTCGCGGGGACGAACTTCCCGAAGATAGCCGCAAGCCTGAAGGCGCTGATTCCGCACGCAGCGTACGAGCTGCCCCTGACGGCGCAGAAGGCGCTCGGCACGGCGACGCCCTATCGCGAACTGACCTGGGCGGGGGCGATCAACAACCTGATCTTCATCTTCGTGCTGGTCACGGTGATGAGCTACTTCTTCTTCAGCTTCGATTACGCGAAGCACCGGAAGATGAGCCAGTTCGCGCAGGTTGGGCGCTGGATGCTGATGTTCGCGCTGGGGGCGATGTTCGGGGCGACGGTTATGGCGCGGATGTCGCTTCTGATCGGGCGGCTCTGGTTCCTGCTTCACGACTGGCTGCGTATCGCGCAGATGTGACCCGTCGCGGGGGCGAGATTCCTCACACGGAGTTCGGAATGACGGAAGGGCTGTCGTTCCGACGAGCCCGTGCCCCGTCACTCCGGGGAGCCCGCGCCCTCGTCATTCCGAGGAGTCCGCGACGAGGAATCTCATCGTTCGCTCACCACCCGGCGTCCGTGGGCGCTGGCGTGTTGCGTGGGGCGAGATTCCTCACACGGAGTTCGGAATGACGGAAGGGCGGTATAACCACAATAACGCCCTGAGCGTTTTTTTGTGCCGCCGGGACTGCAGCCCGGCGCGCCGGAGATTACTATATGACCCGCAGCCGTTTTGAGAAAATAGCATTCACTGGCCTCGGCGCGCTCCTTGCCAGCGCCATTGTTCTGGGCGTCACGCATGTGGCGGTGGCCCAGGCCCCGGCGGACGCGACCTACAAGGGGATGAACCTCTGCGTCCTGTGCCACAAAGTGAAGCACCCGGTGATAGCCGAGGCGTTCCCGAAGACTGCGCACCCGAAGGCGCTTCGCACCCCTGACGAGGAAGGCGCGATTGTCGCGAAGTTCGACGAGGACTCGCCGGTCAGCAAGGCCGACATCGCCTACATCCTCGGCGTGGGCAAGCGCAAGCAGGCCTACATCGGCAAGGATGGCAAGACCCTGCCCGGGCAGTGGGATGTCAAGAACAGCAAGTGGATCCGCCAGGAAGTGGTGGATGGGATGACGCAGTGCGTCCCGTGCCATGTGACCGGCATGGACATGAAGACGAAGGCCTGGAATGAGAAGGGCATTACCTGCGAGTCGTGCCACGGCGCCGGCAGCGCACACGCGACAACCGGCGACAAGACGAAGATCAACAACCCCAAGACCCTGACGCCCGAGCGCAGCGCCATGCTGTGCGGGCAGTGCCATGCGCGCGGAACGACGCTGGACGGAACTATGCCGCGGTCTATGACCTACAAGTTCGGCGACGACCTGAGCAAGCATATCAAGCTTGCCGAGGTCAAGGGTCCCGCCGCGAATCAGCAGTACAACGAATGGCTCGGCTCGAAGCATGCCACTTCGGGCGTAACGTGCACGGGCTGCCACGACATCCACGGGCCGGGTTCGGCGAATCCGGGGCAGCTTAAGAAGGCCGAGAAGGAGCTCTGCAGCGGCTGCCACGCCGCAGATCTCGCGACGCCCGAGCACCCCAAGCTCACCGACGCAATGAAGTGCGGTCTCTGCCACATGCCGCAGGGTACGCACACGTTCAAGATGCCGGGTCAGTAACGGTACCGGGCATCAGCAGGTTTTCTCACTGACGAGCTCCTTCAGCAGTGCGAGCGGGCCGCCATCCGGGGCGGCCCGCTCTCCTGTACGCTCCTGGCGCAGTCTAGAATGGCGGAGGGCGCTCCTGAAATTCCCCCGAAAAGTGGACACCCGGAGTGTGAGTTGTGGAAAGGGTGTTTGAGAGGATTGCGAAGTACTGTCAGGAGTTCCGGGACGAGTCGGTGCGGCTGGTCCTGGAGAGCGAGAAGACGGTGGCAGAGGCAGGGCGGGAACTCAAAAACCCAAAGGAGATAGCGGCTCAGTTCTACAGGACGGATCCCGGCGATGAGTCGGCCGCCCCGCGTCACTCTGAACACCCCGCCCCGCTTCACCCTGAACACCCCGCTCCACGTCACCCTGAACACCCCGCTCCACGTCACCCTGAACTTGATTCAGGGCCCACGCCCGCGCCCGGACTGGATGCCGGGTCAAGCCCGGCATGACATGGTGGGGCCCACGCCCGCGCCCGGACTGGATGCCGGGTCAAGCCCGGCATGACGTGGTGGGGCCCACGCCCGCACCCGGTTGGATGCCGGATCGAGTCCGGCACGATGTGGTGCGGGCCACCCGGTTGGATGCCCGACAAAGTCCGGCGTGACGCGGCCCGGGCCACCCGGACGGGGAAGGGGTCATTGGGCTACCAATGTTTTACAGGAATTTGTCTGGATAACACGAAATTGGCACGAATTATGCAATAGGTACCGGTACAAGCATCGGGTTCGCCGGCGCTCCTTGTTGGCGATGATCGTGAGTTGTTTGAGGCCGCCCCGCGGGCGGCGGGAGGGTGGGGAGATTCGCTCCCCTTGATTTGCAGTTGGGCGAGGTCGCCCGGCTTTGAACACGCGGCTCGTGCGCAGCAGCCGTAGCGATGACGGATGTGCGAGTTGGTGCCGCACGGCAGGGCTTTGTACGACATTGAACGGAGGGGGCACAGTTATGGCACGCATCACTTTCAGCCAGCAGTTCCTACGGGTGGCCGCGCTGATACTCGTAGCGGTCCTCTGGCCCGCTGGGGCGAGCGGGTTCAGCTTCTGGGAACCCTATGCAGGACGTGACGGGCGCCACAGCATGTACGGGCTGGCTCCGAATAACAACTGCATGTGGTATGACAG
This sequence comes from Armatimonadota bacterium, assembly GCA_019136435.1. Classification (GTDB taxonomy): domain Bacteria; phylum Armatimonadota; class UBA5829; order DSUL01; family DSUL01; genus JAGVUD01. The sequence goes on from JAGVUD010000545.1 coordinate 2,890, forward strand.
CGGGCTTGAGTGGGGAAAGCCCTTCGAGTTCACCTACGCGATCATTTTCCCGGCGGGCGACCCACGGTTCACCGACGCAGAGAAGAGTGCCTGGAATACAGCCATATACGAAGGCGCGAGTCTGTGGACGCAGTATGTGAATGTCACGTTGAGTGCCACACCAGCGACGCCTGCCGACGCCAAGCTGCTGTTCGCCTTTGCAGCACTCGGTAGCACCGCGGTGGACGACACCCAGATACAAGCACCGCATCTGTTCAGCCCGAACCACCGTGTGCTGCAAGCGCCGATCATGTTCGATCTGGATAATGGCGCGGCTTGTTACTGGCCGGCTGACCCTGCGAAACCGGCTGACGTCCAGAAAGCGACGCAGGAGCGGATCTTTGCGGCCTTCCACGAGGTCGGGCATGCACTGGGTCTGGATGACCTGTATTTGAACTACACGGAGGAGTTCGTAGATCACTCTCCTAACGGCGCCCCGGTGCCAAACCGCGAGCCTGCGGCCAGGGCTGACAATGTGATGACTGGGGAGCAGTTGGCACCTCAGAAGCGTGTGGACAATGATGAAATTGCCGGGCTGACGTGGCTGTGGGGGGCAAAGACTGGCACAGAGCACCATCAGATTGTCAGTGGCTGGCTAAGCGGTTTCAACGCGGCCGGCGCCATGACGGTCATAGAGCACCACGGCCATTTGACCGGCGGCACCTGGACGTACCTGGGCTCGATGGAAACATGGGATATCGGCC
>JAGVUD010000326.1 GCA_019136435.1 Armatimonadota bacterium
CTGCCAGCCCCACCTCCTGCGACTTGGCCTGCGTTAACGATTACGCTTCGATATTCGTCCAGTGCGGGGCGTTTCCCTCCTTTATCCGAGGAAACTTTTTTGGCGAGACTGCGCAGGGGCTAAGCGCCTGACGCACCTAACGGCTGACTGTCCGGGGGACGCCCGTCTGAACTGCGCTTCAGTCTCCGGAAACGGTCGGGGCGGGGGTGCTCCGAACCTTGAAATACGCCGCCATCATATCCCGCGCGATGGGCGCCGCGGCAGTGGCGCCGTGGGCGCCGTGCTCCACCATAACCGCCACCGCAATCTTCGGATCATCGAGCGGGGCAACGGAGACAAACCAGGCGTGAGCGGCGCCCGTCGTCTCCGCGGAGCCAGTCTTGCCGCCGATCCGTATCCCGGGGAGCGCGGCGGCGCGCCCCGTGCCGCTCGTTACCGTGAGCTCCAGCCCCCTGATAACGTGGTCAAAGTATTGGGCTGGAAGATTAACAGTCCTGGACAGCTTCGGTGGCGCCAGAGTCTGCTTTCCGTTATGGATGACTGCCCGCACAAGATGCGGGCGGTACACCCGGCCGTGGGCGGCTACGGCGCCGGTCACCGACGCCATCTGCAGAGTGCTTGTTTCGAGATACCCCTGACCGATGGACAGGTTGTAGGTCTCGCCCGGATGCCAGACCGGGTCCGGCTTCACATATCGCCGCTTCCATTCAACGCTCGGCACTGTCCCGGAGCGCTCGTTGATTAAGTCTATCCCCGTCGGAGACCCCAGCCCGAAAGCCTTTGCCATGTCGCTTATCGCCTGCACACCGACGCTTCTGCCCAGGTTGTAGAAGAAGATGTCGCACGACTCCGAGAGCGCCGTATAGAATGTTACATACCCGTGCCGCTTCCAGCATCGGAAGCGCCGCTTACCCAGAAACGTCGCTCCCGTGCAGTACGCGCTCGAACCAGGTGTTGTCTTTCCCGCCTTCAGCCCTGCAAGCGCGCTGATAAGCTTGAAAGTAGAGCCCGGAGGATATGCGCTCTGAATCGCCCGGTTCATCAGCGGCAGGTTCTTGTCGTGCAGAATCGAGCGCCACGCCTTCACGCCAATGCCCTGCGCGAAGAGGTTGGGGTCGTACGCGGGCCTGCTGGCCAGCGCCAGCACCTCGCCGTTCGACGGGTCTATCGCCACCGCCGATCCCACCTTGCCAGCAAGCCCGCGCTCGGCCGCTTCCTGCACGGCGGAATCTATGGTGAGAACCAGATCGGCTCCGCGCTGCGGGGCATCTTTGCGAAGCAGCCGCGTGCGGCGTCCTGTCGCGTCCACCTCCAGGATAAGACCCCCGTCGCAACCGCGCAGATCCTTCTCGTAGCTGCGTTCGAGCCCGGTCATTCCCACTCGCGAAGAGGGAGCGTAAACCTCCGGGTTCTCTTGCAGTTCGCGCTCGGATATCGGCCCGATGTAACCGAGAAGATGAGCCCCCAGCTTTGCCTGCGGGTAATAGCGCAGCTCCTCCAGGTCCACGGATACTCCCGGAAGCCACGCCTTGTGTTCCTCGATGCGCGCCAGAGCATCCCAAGGGATGTCAATCGCCACCCGCACGCGCTGGTATTTCGGGCCGACGGGCTTGCATCGGGATTTCAACTCTTCGTAGGGCATGTTGAGGCATTCGGCGAGCAGACGTCCTTCCGGGCGGATGGGCTTGAACTGCAGCGGATCTACGCTCAGCACGAACTTCGGACGCGTTCCGGCAAGCAGCCTTCCCGCGCGGTCCCGAATCTCGCCGCGGGGCGCCATCTGGCGCTCACGGCGCAGGCGGTTCATCTCAGAGGCTCGGCGCAGAGCTTCGCCGCGTGCGATCTGCAGGTACCAGAGGCGGCCCAGGAGAATGGTGAAAAGCAGTGTTACCGCCGCTTGTACGACTCTGCTCCTGCGCCGGGCCCTGTCTCTCTCTTCTGGCGCCTGGGGCGCCGGTATGTCGCGGACTCTCAAGGCAGGTCAGTCCGATCAGTGTCGCGTGCAGACGTCAACGGGCGCCAGGTCCTCGCGGAATCGCCGCCGCACCACATGAGGGCAGTCCGCGTTTGCCAGATTCCCCGTGTCGGCGCAGATCAGCAGAGTTACATAGCGCATCTCCCGGGCGTGTTCCCCCGCGGGTTCGGTTCGCGCGGGGCGCTCGCGGACAGGGTTCTCCCGGGCCGCAGGCGGCTCGCCCGACTCTGCCCGCGCCGGGGGCTGGGGCTCCGGCTGGTCGGCCTGCTGGTGAATGTCACACGAAGCCGAAGGCGCCTCTCCGCGGTTGAAGGTCTCGGTGTGTGTGCTCGGGCAGGCGGACGTGGCAAGAAGGCCCGAAGAATCGCAAATGTTCACCGAAACCTGCTGCGGCGCAGCCTCGCTGCTCGAACGCCTGCGCCTGGGTTCCCGGCGCTCGGTGTTATCAGTGGAAGCCACGGCCTGCCGGTCTGCCTGGGCTTTCTTAGCGATGTAATTGTGCTGAATTGGAACGGCCTTGCGCATAAATGCTGACCAGATCGGTGCGCAGACGTTCCCGCCCCACACAGAGCGCATCGGAATGGGGCGGTCGTTTCCCACCCACACGGCGGTGACAAGCTGCGGAGTGTACCCGATAAACCATGCGTGCCTGTCCTCGTCGGTCGTGCCCGTCTTGCCCCGAGCCTCCGACACCTGACGGTATACAGACGTGCCGGTTCCGCGTGTGACCACCTCACGCAGCATCCGGTCCATGCCTTCCGCCGCTTGCTCGGACAGCACGCGGCGCTTGACGGGCTTGAACTCTTTGAGAGTGCTTCCGTCCGCGGTTGTCACCTTCGTGACCGCTATGCTCTTGACGGCTTCTCCCCCATTGGCGAAGGCGCAGTAGGCGCGGGCCATTTCGAGCGGAGTGACGGACGCCGATCCAAGAGCAAGCGTAAGGTCTCTCGGCAGATCGGCGGTGATCCCCAGCAG
>JAGVUD010000265.1 GCA_019136435.1 Armatimonadota bacterium
CCTTCGTGCGGTAGACCTCCGGATCGCCCAGATAGTGCCCCTGCCAGCGGTAGGTCTTGCACTCGATGAGCGACGGCCCCCCGCCGCGTCTTGCCCGCGAGACGGCCTTCCGGACGGCCTCGTACACAGAAAACGCGTCGTTGCCGTCAATGACGCAGCCGGGAATGCCGTAGGCCGCCGCCCTGTCGCCGATGTTTTCGATGCCGCACTCGTCGCGGTTAGGGGTGGTCAGCGCGAAGCAGTTGTTCTCGCAGATGTAAACGACCGGCAGTTTCCACACGGCGGCGAGGTTGAGGGATTCGTGGAACCCGCCCTGCTGGGCCGCGCCGTCGCCGAAGAAGCAGAGGGTGACCTGACCGGTCTGTTTGTACGCCGCTGTGAGCCCCGCTCCGGCCGCGAGGGGGATGCCGCCGCCCACAATTCCGTTCGCCCCAAGGATGCCGCGCTTCAGGTCGGCGATGTGCATGCTGCCGCCCTTGCCGCCGCAGTAGCCGGTTGCCTTGCCCAGAAGCTCGGCCAGCATCGGCTTCACATCCAGCCCGCGTGCTATGCAGTGGCCGTGCCCGCGATGGGTGCTCGTGATCGTGTCGCCGGGCCTAAGCGCGGCGCACGCGCCAGCCGCCACCGCCTCTTCGCCCAGATAGACGTGGGTGGCCCCCCGGATGAGCCCCTGGTGGAACAGCTTGACGACGCGCTCTTCGAAGTGCCGGATCAGGCACATGGTGCGAAGCATCCGGCGCGCGCACCCGCGGCTCAACATGGCAGGCTTGCGCTTTGACGAGACCCGTGCCACCGCGCGCCTACTTCCGCTCGTAGCTGCCCTGCGCGACGGGCGGGCTGAAGACATAGACGATGGTCATGGTTTCATCGGACTGGTTGTTGATGCTGTGCTCAACTCCCTCCGGAACGCAGGCGACGGTTCCCGCCTTCACCGGCTCGGGGACGCCGTCGAAGTAGATTTCTCCGTACCCGGAGGTGACGTAGATGATCTCTTCGGCCTGCGCGTGGTCGTGCGCGGGGGCGTGCGCATGCGGGGGGAAGTCGGCGACGCCAAACGCCATGTTGCGGGCTTCCATCGCCTTGCCGGGACCGACGATCATCTTGTGGTCCCTCCCTGTCAGCTTCACATACTCGATTTCGCTTTCGTGCACTGTGTGCCTGGCCATACGCTCTCCTGACGGTTACTTCCGCCGCCCCTGTTTGGCGGCGATTGCGCTCTCGGCGGCGGCCGCGATGTGCGCCGCGCTCATTTCGTATTTCTCGAACAGCGCCGCGGGGTCGCCCGATTCCCCGAAGCAGTCCCGGACGCCGATTCGCCTCAGCGGCGCGGGGCAGTTTTCGGCCAGCGTCTCCGCAACCGCCGACCCCAGCCCGCCCAGAATGGTGTTGTCCTCCGCCGTCACCAGCGCCCCCGTAAGCGCCGCGGAGTCGATCACGGCCGCGGCGTCCAGCGGTTTGATTGCATGCATGTCGAGCAACCGCGCCCCCACCCCGCTCTCGCGCAGAAGCCGGACCGCTTTCAGCGACTCGGAGACCATCAGCCCGCACGCCACGATTGTGACATCGCCGCCCTCAGCAAGCACTTCCGCCTTCCCCATCGTCACCGGACGGTCTTCGGCGTAGAGCACGGGCGCCGGGTTTCTGCCCAGACGGAAATACACGGGACCATTGTGCGCGATGAGCTGGGGAAGCAGCTTCTTCGTCGAGACCGCATCGGCGGGGTGGACGATGGTCATGTTCGGGATGGCGCGCACGATGCTCATGTCTTCGAGGCCCTGATGCGTGACCCCGTCCCATCCGACCGCCAGGCCGCCGTGACTGACGGCGATTTTGACGTTGAGGTTCGGATATGCGACGAACGTGCGCATCTGCTCGCACGCCCTCAGCGCCGCGAACACGGCGTAGGTGTTCACGACGGGTATCTTGCCCATGGCCGCCATCCCGGCCGCGGCCGCCATCATATCCTGCTCGGCGATTCCGAAGTCGAAATGCCGCTCCGGGAAACGCTCCTCGAACGCGCCGGTGTGCATCGCTTTGGAGATGTCCGAGTCGAGCACGAGCAGATCCGGGAAAAGCTCGCCCATCTCGGGGAGCGCCTCGCCGTACGCCACGCGTGTGGCGACAGGCGCGCTCACAGGGTCTCTCCCAGTTCCACGAGCGCCCGGGCAGCCTCGTCACCGGTGGGACAGCGGCCGTGCCAGCCGCACTCGTCCTCCATAAACGACACGCCCTTGCCCTTGATGGTGGCGGCGATGATGACGGTGGGGCGCCCCTTTGTCTCGCGCGCCGATTCGAACGCCCGGACAAGCGCGTCCAGATCGTGCCCGTCGGTCTCGATGACGTTCCATCCGAAGCTGCGCCATTTTTCTGAAATGGGGCCGACGCCCATCACGTCGCGCGTGAAGCCGTCGAGCTGAAGCCCGTTGTTGTCCACGATGGCGCAGAGATTGTCGAGCCGGTAATGAGCGGCGGTCATTGCTGCCTCCCACACGATGCCTTCCTGCAGTTCCCCATCTCCAAGCAGCACATAGACGCGTGTGGGCATCGAGTCGAGCCGTGCGGCCAGGGCCATCCCGCCGCCGCAAGACAGGCCGTTTCCGAGCGACCCGGAGGTCATATCCACTCCGGGCGTCTTGTTCATGTCGGGGTGCCCCTGAAGCGTGCTGTTGATGCGGCGCAGCGTCATCAACTCATCGGCGGGGAAGTAGCCGCGTCGGGCGAGGGCGGCGTAGAGCACGGGACAGGCGTGGCCCTTGGAGAGGATGAACCGGTCACGCCGCGGCCAGTCCGGGCGCGACGGGTCTATGTTCATCACGCTGAAATACAGAGCCGTCACGATCTCGACGGCGCTGAGCGACGCGCCCGGGTGCCCGGACCCGGCCGCGTGGATCATGCGGATGATGTCGCAGCGAATCTGCCTCGCGATGCGTTGCATACCAGCACA
>JAGVUD010000438.1 GCA_019136435.1 Armatimonadota bacterium
GGACGGATAGGTGTTGCGGTTCTGCGGGGTGACGTCCGCGCTGATCTCCGCCCAGAACGGCTGCGAGTGCCCGATGAAGGTCAGCCTCGGAAACCTGCCGAGAGCCTCCTGCAGGCCGGGCAGTCCCAGTTCGTCAATCAGCCCGTAGCAGCCTCCCGCGAAGGGCGCGATGTGAAACAGCACCGGCATGCCCACCTCCTCGCACTGCTCGAAAAGCCTCATTACGCGCGGGTCGCAAAAGGGGATGTTCGCCGTGATCTCGCCCAGCCCTTTGCATCCCGCCGCCTTGAAGTACTCCAGATGTCCGCGGAAGTCCGTGTCGCCGGAGTTGCCGATCTGGCGCGGATCGATGTTGCAGAAGGGGATGAAGCGCGCGGGGTGCGCCTGCGCGGCGTCCAGAATCTCTTCGGAGGTGGTGAGGTGATGATTGCCTTCGGGCGCCACGATCGGCAGCAGCACCGCGCGGTCTATCTTCATCGCGTCGAGCATCGAGAGCAGCTCGTCCGGAGTCGTGTATGTGGATCCGTCGGTGCGCACGGTCGTGGGTCTGAGAGTTACGTGTGTGTGGATGTCGATCAGCAACGGCGTTGCCCCTTTCTGTCCTGGCTGCTGAGGGATTCTTCCTGCCCTGCCCGGTTCCCTGCGCCGCGAAATCACACACGCCACTTGCGCTCTGCCCTGTGCGGGCTGTTATGATAGCATCCGAAAACCCGTCCCATTGCTTGCGGGGCCGCGCTTTCGGCCCGGCGAGGCATCACAAAGAGGAAGCTGACAATGAAGCACTATCTTACCCGCAGGGAGTTTCTGGCCCTCATCGGAGCCGGTTCCGCCGCGCTCGCGATTCCACAGGGCCTTCGCGCCTTTGCGCAGGGCGCCCGGAAGCCGAATCTCGTCCTGATCGTCGCCGACGATCTCGGATGGGGTGAGCTGGGTTGCCAGGGCAACAAACAGATACCCACCCCGAACATTGATTCTATCGCGAGCGGCGGGGTGCGGTTCACAAACGGCTATGTTTCGTGTCCGGTGTGCAGCCCAACGCGCGCGGGGCTTATGACCGGGCGATATCAGCAGCGCTTCGGCCACGAGTTCAACCCGGGCCCGGCCGCGCAGGCCACGTTCGGCCTGCCGCTCTCGCAGACCACCATCGCCCAGCGCCTTAAGGATGCGGGGTATGTGACGGGAATGGTGGGCAAGTGGCATCTGGGCAACACCGACAAGCTCCGGCCGCTCAGCCGCGGGTTCGACGAGTTCTTCGGGTTCCTGGGCGGAGCGCATCAGTACTTCGTCACGGGCGCCCCGGCCGCCGCGGGCAACAACGCCATTATGCGCGGCGACAAAGCCGTCGAGGAGAAGGAGTATCTCACCGATGCGTTCTCCCGCGAAGCCACGGCGTTCATCCAGAAGCACAGGAAAGAGCCGTTTTTCCTGTATCTGCCGTTCAACGCGGTTCACTCCCCGCTGCAGGCGCCGAAGAAGTACCTCGACCGCTTCGCGGAAATCAAGGACGAGAAGCGCCAGAAGTTCGCCGCCATGCTCTCTGCGATGGACGACGCCGTCGGCGCGGTTCTGAAGACCCTTCGCGACAACGGGCTCGAGGAGAACACGCTCGTCGTGTTCCACAGCGACAACGGGGGGCCCACCGCGTCCACGACATCCGGCAACGGCCCGCTGCGCGGATTCAAGGGGCAGGTGCTGGAAGGCGGCGTGCGCATCGCGTATATGATGCAGTGGAAGGGCACGATTCCCGCGGGAACCGTGGATGCCCGGCCGGTGATTCAACTCGACATCGCGCCGACTCTTCTTGCCGCCGGTGGCGGGAAAGCACCCGCGGACGCGTTCGACGGCGCAAACCTGCTGCCGTACGTCAGGAGCGCCGGGGATTCGAAGGGCAAGCCGCACGAAGCGCTCTACTGGCGCTTCGGCGAGCAGGATGCCATCCGGAAGGGCGACTGGAAGCTCGTGCGGATGGGGACGGGCCCGGAGCTCTACAATCTTGCGGACGACATCGGCGAGAAGAACAACCTGGCCGCGAAGAACCCGGAGAAGCTGAAAGAGCTTAAGGACGACCTGGAGAAGTGGGAGTCGAAGCTCGCGCAGCCGCTCTGGAAGCGCCAGGCGAAGCCGCGGGCCGCGCGCCGGGCAAACACCGCCGCCAACCGCGCAAAGCGGGCCGCGCCCGCCAACAAGAAGTAGCCGCGCGCGGCGCACTGATGCTCCACGATGGTGCTGCCCTTGCTGGGCTGCATCCGGAGGACCCGGCGGCTTGCAGCCGCCCCCCAGCGCTCGTGGGCCGGCTGGTCCTGGAGTCCTTTTCCGGTCAGCCCTGCAAGGGCAGCCCGATCTTGGGGCAGCCCGATCTTGGTGTTGATGTTTCGGATTTCGGATTGCTCGGGAGGTGCCCGGTGTGATGAGGCCGAAACCTGGAAACAACCGAAACAACGGAAATGGGGGTGTGAGAGACGATGAGACGTTTCCTATTGTGCGGTTCTCTGCTCTGTTTTGTCCTTTCTGCCGTCCCTGCCGCACAGGTCGCGGCGGGGATTATCCGGGTCAGGTGGGATTCCGCCAGCGATGGCCCCGGCCACGACTGGGAGCACGCATATCGCAAGGTCGCGGACGCCATAGCCGCGTCCGCCGCCGGTGACGAGATATGGGTGTCCGGCGCCAGCAGCCATCCGTACTTCGAGAGGATCACTCTCCGGGCGGGGGTGGGGCTGTACGGAGGGTTCGCCGGGGTCGAGACCTCTCGCGACGCCAGAGACGTCAGCGCCAACGTCACAATACTCGACGGCGGAGCTTCGGGGACCATCGTGACGAGCCCATCCGGCGCTGATTCTTCGACGATTGTGGATGGCTTCACGCTCAGGAACGCCGGGGGGAGCACCAGCAACTCAGGAGTCTGGTGCCAGAACTCGTCGCCCGCTATCAGAAACAACACGATAACGCAGACAGGCACCGGCATCCGCTGCTCGACGTCTTCGCCCGAGATCACGCACAACACGATTTTCAATGGTGGAGGCATCACCTGCCAGTACTCGTCCGCCCCGCTGGTGGCGTACAATGTGATCTCCGGAACCTCATCCGGCATCTTCTGCGATTCGTCCTCGCCCACCATCATGGCCACGGTGATATCGGACTGCGGAACCGGCATCTATCTCAACTACGAGTCCTCGCCCGACATCAGCGGCTGCGTCATCTCTACCAGCGGGGCGTCGGGCATCTACGCCTCCTTCTACTGCGCGCCCAACATCACGAACAACACGATTGTGGGCAATGCCACCAACGGGATCGAGTGCTTCAAACTATCGTCGCCGTCTGTTTCGAACAACATCGTTGCCTTCAACGGCACGGGAATCACGAGCGCCGGCGCTCCGGCTCTGACGTCCAATTGCTTCTATACGCCGGGCGGGTCAGACTACAGCGGTGTGACGCCGGGAGCGGGCGACATCAACGCGAACCCTCTGTTCGTGAACCGCGCAGGCGGCGATTATCATCTGCTTGCGGGCTCGCCCTGCATTGATGCGGGCTCGGACGCGCAGGTGCCGTCGTGGCTGCTGACCGATCTGGACGGCGCCCCGCGCATCAGTGGTCCGCACGTGGATATGGGGGCCTTCGAGTTTCGGGCGGCAAGCGTTGCTGACGCCCGGGGCAGCAAGGACGGCGCCGAGGTGAGTCTGTCGGGGGTCACCGTCACGGCCGCCTGGCCGGATGTGTTCTACGTGGAGCAGCCTGACCGCGCCTGCGGGATAAGGGTGAGCAGGGCCGCGCACGGGCTGCAGGTCGGGCAGACCGCCGCCGTCACAGGAACGATGGCGACAACGGCGGATGGAGAGCGCATGATCGAGGCGTCGGCGGCCTCGGCAACATCCGGAGAGCAGCTCGCTGCGCTGGGCATGAAGCTGGGGTCTCTGGGCGGATCTGCAACGCCTGACTACTTGCCCTCTGCCGGAACAGGCCAGCAGGGGGTCGCGGGCGGAACCGGCCTGAACAATATCGGGCTGCTGGTGAAGGTCTTCGGGACCGTCCAGCACGTGGACTCTGCCGGTGGCTTCTTCGTGGTTTCTGACGGCTCCCGCGTTTCCGATGCCGAGGGCCGCGCCGGAGTCCGCGTCGTTGCTCCGGGACTGATCCCGTCCGGACTCGCCCCCGGTGAGTTCACGGCCGTGACGGGCATCAGTTCCTGCTGCAGCGCGGGCGGCGTTCTCTACTCACGGATACTCGTGCGCTCCCCTGCTGATATCGTACGCAACTAGCCGCGCCGGGGCCGGACGCCGCCTTGATCGGGCTGCCCTTGGCAGGGTTGCCCGTGATAGGACGCGCGCCCTTGCAGGGCCCGTGGGTGCCCGCCAGACCGGCCGCCGCTGAATTCCGGATTCAGCGTCTCAACGGGTTTCATCCGTTCAGCGATTCTGGAGGCTGGACAGGCCGTGGGTATCTCAGAATCGCGGAGACGCGGAAAGGGCGGAGGCACGGAATTCGGATTTCCGCGTTTCCTTCCGTTTCCGCGCTTCCGCGATTCCTGCTGCGTCACGCTTGACTTGCGGGGCGACTCCTGCTAGAGTAAGCGCGGACTCGCCTGAGCGCGCCCCGTCCGGGCACCCTTCCTGCCCGGCCGATTCATGTGGGGTTTCCGGGAGTGGATTCGCCTCTTTTCCTTTCGTATCTGCTGTGTGCTGTTGTAGTCGTCTCATGGCTCGTGTGGCCGGCTCTGCTCGGCCTCGCGTCCCGCCTCGCCTCGCGCCGGGCTGACAGGCTCCCGGACGATCAGTTCCCACGTCTCAGCGTCGTCTGCGCCGCGCACAACGAAGAGCCCGTCATCGCCGGGAAGATCCGCAACTCCCTCGCGCTCGACTACCCGCCCGGTCTGCTCGAGGTCGTTGTCGTCTCCGACGGCAGCTCGGACAGAACCGTGCCCGAAGCGCGCCAGATCGCGGACCCCCGCCTCAGGCTGATCGTGTCCGAGACCCAGAACGGGAAGAGCGCCTCCCTAAACCTTGCGCGGGAGCAGACGAACGGCGACATCGTCCTGTTCACCGACGCCAACGCCATGCTCGACCCGGGCTCGGCGCGGATGCTCGCCGCGCGCTTCGTGCCCGGCGTCGGCTGCGTCTCGGGCGAGCTTCGGTATGCGCGCGATGGCGCGGAGACGAGCGCGGGGGGCAGTCTCTACTGGCGATACGACAGCGCCATCAAGCGCGCGGAAAGCGCCTTCGGATGCCTCATCGGCGGCGTCGGGCCGATCTTCGCCATCCGCCGCGAACTCTGGCGCGACCTTGCCCCGGCCGAGGTCCCCGACCTGGCTCTCGGCATGACCGCCCTCGAAGCCGGGCAGAAGGCGGTGTATGTGCCGGACGCGTTCTGTGTGGAGCGCGTGGCCGAATCGGTGGGGCACGAGCAGCGCCGCTACCGCCGCATTATCGGGCGCAGCATCTCGACCGCCGGGCGCTGCGCGCTGCGCCTGCTGGCGAAAGGACGCCTCACGGCGCTCTGGTTTCTGTTCTGGCACAAGCTGGCGCGCTACTTCACCGCGCCGCTTCTCATTGCCGCCGTAGCTCTCGCCGCCCTCTCGGCGCGCGAAACGGGCGGCGCGCTCATCCTGAGCGCGTCCGCGCTCGCCGTCCTGCTCGCGCTGCTGGGGCGATTCCTGCCCCTGCGGCCGCTGCGTCTGGCCTACTATGCCGCTTCGGTGCTTGGCGCGGGCGGGCTTGGCGTTCTCGACTGGGTTCTCGGGCGGACCTCGCCCACATGGAGCGTTCCCGTGCGCTCGCCCGATGACCCGGCCGCCGTGCAGGCGGCCTCGGTGGAAGACCATGCCCGCTGAGAAGCCCCTGAATACGCCGTCTCGAGCCAGCGGGCCGGGCGGGCCGCATGCCTTCGCCAGATGGCTGGCGGGCAGGTCTCCTCATACCGTGTCGCGGCGAGTGTTGCTTGCTCTTGTCGGCGACATCCTCTGCTGCAGTCTGTCGCTCGCGCTTCTGGGGATGTACTACCTCGGCGACCCCTGGGTGCTGCTGCACGGACACCGGAAGGCCGTGCTGGCGTGGGCCACCATCATCCCCGTGTGCATGTATTACTTCGACGGCTACTCGAGCGTGCGCTTCGCCAACCGGCTCAGCATGATGATGAGCGTCATCAAGGCCGGCATTGTGGGAAGCCTGCTGTTTGCGAGCGCCGCCTACTTCTTCTCGGCCGACTACATGTCGAGGCGTTCCAGTCTGCTGATCGTCGGCTATTCCATGGCCGTGCTGCTGGTGTGGCGCCTGCTGCTGAGCGAAACGCTTCGGCACGTGCTTCCCCGCCGGCGCGTCGCCATTATCGGCGCGGGCTGGGCTGGCAAGACTATCGCCGAGGAGTTGCAGGCGAGACCCGGGGAATACGAAATCGTCGGGTTCTTCGACGACAACCCGGACGTCGGGATACCGGGGCATATCGATGCTTCAGTGATTGGTCCGGTCAGCGAGGCGCCTTCGCGCATGCGGCGCACGGATACGGACATGTGCGTGATGGCGATCACCCGCTCCGCGGGCGCGAATGTGCACAGAGCCCTGCAGTCCATCTATCGCGCCGGCGTGCCCATTCTCCCGATGACGGACCTCTACGAGATGGTTACGGGCAAGGTCGCGCTCGATCACTGGGCTGACAACTGGTTTGTCAACATCGGCTACGGAGGCGGAGATCCGCTTCTGCTTACGGCCAAGCGGGCGCTCGATATCGCTGTCTCGGCGGCGGCGATCGCCGTCACGTCCCCGCTGTGGGTTCTCATCGCTGCCGCCATCAGGCTCACATCGCCCGGCCCCGCGTTCTACCGCCAGGAGCGGGTGGGGCTCAAGGGCCGCGTTTTCACAATCCTCAAGTTCCGTTCCATGCGCCAGGACGCCGAGTCGGCGAACGGCGCGACCTGGGCCGCGCGGAACGATCCTCGGGTCACACCTCTCGGCGGGTGTCTGCGCCGCACCCGCCTCGACGAGCTGCCCCAGCTTGTCAATATCCTCGTGGGAGACATGAGCCTGGTGGGCCCGCGGCCGGAGCGCCCGGAGTTCGTGGAGCGCTTCGAGAAGGAGATACCGTTCTACGGAATGCGTGTCTCGGTGCGGCCGGGCTTGACAGGATGGGCTCAAGTGTTACACAAATACGATGAGACCCTGAGCGACGTGCAGGAGAAGCTGCAGTACGATCTCTTCTACGTCAAGCACTGGTCTCCGTTCCTTGATCTGCGCATTCTGGTCAAGACAGTCGCCATCGTTCTGACAGGCAAGGGAGCCCACTGATGTATCGCGTCCTGATTCTCGCCGTTCTGATCCTGACTGCCGCGGCCGGCGGCGCTTACTGCCAGGCGCCCGCGCCTTCGCCGACGCCCGCGCCCGCTCCGGCGCCGCCGGAGACCGCTTCTTATACCCAGCGCGGCGTTCTCGAGACGGACTATCGCATCCGCCCCGGAGACGTGCTGTCGGTCAACGTGATGACCATGGCCGACCTCGCCGCCACCCCCGTCGTTCAGCCGGACGGCAACATCTCGCTGCCGCTCCTCAAGGTGGTCAAGGCGTCCGGGCTCACGATGCAGGAACTGGGTGAGAGCCTGACTGTGAAGTTCGGCGAGTACATCAAGAACCCGGTCGTCGCCGTAGACATTACGACCTTCCACACGCCCACCGTGTGGGTTCTCGGGCAGGTCAAGGCGCCGGGAACGGTGCGCGCTCAGCCTGGCTTCGGGCTGCGGGACTATCTTGCGTCGGCGGGCGGCCTCACTGAGACAGCCGACCTCTCCCGCGTGACGCTGTCGCACCCGGGTGGCGCCTCGGTCGAGGTGGACCTCAGCACGCGGGGAGACGCTTCCAAGATCCCCTCCGTGGCCGAGGACGATGTCATCATCGTCGCCGAACTGAAGGGCAATGTGTCGGCGCTCGGCAAAGTCGAGAAGCCCGGGACTTTCGAGTTCCGTCGTGGGATGAGAGTCTCCGACGTGCTTACGCTGGCCGGAGGCGGGCTTGAAGACGCGGACCTCTACGCCGTGCAGGTCATCAACAATGGCAAGGCACTGCAGACCGTGAACATCTCCGCGTTCTTCGAAAAAGCGGACGAAACCCAGAACCCGGAGATCTTCCCCGGTGATGTCGTCTATGTTCCGGAGAGCAACCGCAAGGCGTATGTATACGGCGCCGTCGCGAAGTCGGGGGTCTATCGCATCAAGCCGGAGGAGCGCGTTGTGGACATGATCATGCGCGCGGGGGGCATGACGGGGGACGCGCAGCCATCCAAAGTTTCCGTTGTCCGGCTGGTCGAGAACCAGCCGAAGCCGACGGAGTTCGATATCACAAACTACATGCGCAAGGGAGACCTTACAAACAACCCGCTGGTCGAGGCGGCGGACATCATCTACGTCCCCGAGAAGGGCAAGCCTTCGACGTGGTCCTCCGTCACCCAGCCGCTCATGGCGCTCACTACCCTGTTCAATCTGCTGCGTTGACAGTGAGCACACTGAGAAGAATGCTGCTGAGGCGGCGCCCCCCGGCGATCCACTGCCTGCACTGCGGGCGGCAGATATCGCGCAGGTGGCGGTTCTGCGCTCTCTGCGGCGAAAAGATTGACCTCAGGGCTTCGCGCGCCGCCGCTGAGGAAGCCTGG
The DNA here is from genome assembly GCA_019136435.1 of Armatimonadota bacterium. Taxonomy (GTDB): domain Bacteria; phylum Armatimonadota; class UBA5829; order DSUL01; family DSUL01; genus JAGVUD01. The sequence continues at coordinate 8,623 of JAGVUD010000438.1, forward strand.
CAGCCCTCCGGGTCCGCGACGACGCGCAGGCGTAAGCGCCGCTCCGCCAGAAGCCGCAATTCGGCCTGGGTGCGCGGGCTTGCCTGGGTCTCGCAGCGCGCCAATGCCTTCGCCCGGGCCGGCATGGCCGTCGGCGGTCTGCTGCTTCTCGCGGCGATCTGGGCGTTCTTCGTTGAGCCCAACCTGGTCGAGGAGACCCACATCGCGATCCCTGTCAGAAACCTGCCCGCGCAACTCGAGGGCTTCAGGATCGCGCAGATCTCGGACCTCCACATCCGCGATTTCGGCAAACGCGAACGCCGGGCGGTCGAGATCGCCAACAGGAACAAGCCGGACGTCGTCGCTCTTACCGGCGACTACGCGGGCGGGGCGTGGGGCAGCAGGACCGACCAGTCCTCGTGGGAGCTTGTGCGCATGATCCGGCGCCTGCGTGCGGAGCACGGCATCTACGCCGTCTGGGGCGACTGGGACTACAGCGTCGTGCTCAGACAGCGCGTTGCCTATGCCGGGGCTGTTGCGCTCCTCAATCAGGGACGCACTCTGGATGTGGACGGCGCGAAGATATCGTTTCTGGGGCTCGGGCTCAACATAACCGACCTGAACGCCGCCCTTAAGCAGGTGAACCCGGCCAGCGTCAAAATCCTGCTGTGCCACGAGGCGAGGGCCCAGAGCGTGGACGAGGCCGCCGAGGCGGGAATCAGCCTCACGCTCATCGGGGGCGAGCATGGCGGGCAGGTTCGGCTGCCGTTTATCGGGCCGGTGCGCCCGGCGGCCCCTGAGAACTACGGGCGCAAGTACATGAGCGGGCTGCATCTCATCCACGACCGTATGTATCTCTACGCCAACCGCGGGCTGGGCACGACAAACCTGCGCGCGCGCTTCCTGTGCCGGCCGGAAGTGACCATCGTGACCCTGACGCGGGCCAGGTAGGCCTGTCTGGCGCGCTGCGGGGCCCCGTGTTTTTCCGTGAGTATTCCCAAGATAGAAAAGGGAGGCATTGCTGTGCTCAGAAACACCGCGGCCGCGGTTGCGGTCATTCTCGCCCTCGGCGCTTCCGCATCGGCAGGCGGGAACATCTTCGGCGCTCATCTGCTGGTGGACACGCTCGACGCGCGCGGGAAAGCGCAACTGAGCTGGGCCAGGCATCTCGTCGGCAAGGGCGGGTATGTCAAGACCCTGTTCGGCGGCATCACGCGCGATACGCAGGGCGCGCCCGGCAACTGGAAGGACTTCGTGGCGGAGTGCTACCGGCAGGACGTCATCCCGGTGATCCGCCTCGCCGGGCATCACAGCGCCGAGAAGAGCTACTGGATCAAGCCCGAGAAGGACCCGGACGGGAGCTACACGGGTATGGCCCAGGCGGTGAAAAGCGTCGTGCGCGATCTCCCGCGCTCAGACAGCTATCCCCTGTACATCGAGGTGTGGAACGAGCCGAACCTCGACCTGGAGTGGACGGGCAAGGCGAACCTGAAAGAGTATGCGAGCTTCTTCGTCGCCGTCTCGAAGGCCATCCGTTCAATCGGCGACCCACGCATCAAAGTAATGAACGGGGCGTTCGCGCTCTCCGCTGAATCCACGGAGGAGTGCATCAAGGCTGACCCGGACTTCATCCACGCGTTCGACGTGTGGGCGTCCCACCCCTACCCGCAGAATCATCCGCCCGAGTACAACATGCACGGCGGCAAAGTGCGCTACCCGGAGGCGACGATAGACGGCTACCTTCAGGAGACCGCGGTGCTGGAGAAGCATGGCCGCAAGAACGTGAAAGTGATGATTACGGAAACCGGCTGGCCGCTCGGCAATGCGCTGTACGAGTTCGAGGGTTACCCGCCCGTCAACGAGTCGAACCGGGCGCGCTACTCGCTCGCCGCGTTTCGCGACTTCTACCCGAAGTGGCCGGAAGTGCTGGCGGTGATCCCGTTTCTGTTCAGCGACGCCGGGTGGGGGCCGTTCAACTGGGTGGACCCCAACAGCGCGTCAACCGCTGACGGGCTGCCGGTGAAGGCGGCGCCGCAGTACTGGATGGTGAAGGCGCTTGCGAAACCCGGCGACGCCGTGGGGTCCATCAGCGGCGCCATCAGAGACAAAACGTACGGAACTCCGCTGGCCGGGGCGAAGGTCACCCTGCGGGGGGCAGATCGCACGGTTACCACGAACTCCACGGGCGACTACATCTTCGAGGGTGTCGCTCCGGGGAAGTGCGAGCTTGCTGTCGAGATGGAAGCCTTCAAGCCGGGGCAGATGTCGTGCTCCGTGAAGGCCGGTGGTAATGCAGTCGCCGGCGGCTGGCTGGAGGCCGCCCGAACCGCCGAACTGAAGGGCACGGTTGTGGACGGGATGACCGGCGCGCCGCTCGCAGGGGCTTCCGTGTCCGCCGACCCTCCGGCAAGGGTGGTTAAGACGGACGCAGAAGGCGCGTTTCGGATCCCGGGAATGCCCCCGACTCCTTTCGTCGTGACAGCGAAGAAGCAGGGCTTCACAACGCACGAGATGGTCTGTCCGCCCGCCACGGAAACAGCCGAGCTGACCCTGCGCATCGCCGCGGACCAGTCTCCGGGCGTCCCGAACATGGCGAGCAACATGAGCTTCGAGCGGGTCGCCGACCCCGAGGCCCGTCCGCTGACTGCGCTCACCTGGGAGGCGCTGCGCCAGGGACGCTGGGAGGTGTCGCGTGAGCACGCCCGCACCGGCGTCTTCAGCCAGCGGCTCGACGCTTCGCCCGGCGCGGATATCTCGCTGCGGCAGATTACCAACTACGGCACCATCGAGGCGGGTAAGACGTACCTCGGCAGCGTGTGGGTGCGCTGGCGTGACCTGGTCGCGGAGAAGGACGGCGGCGCGTATCTCGCGATGTCGTTCACGAAAGACAGCGGGGAGGCTATCTGCGACCTCAAGTGCGTTCCCGGCGAGCATGGCACGTCCGGCTGGCGGCTGCTGACGATCAGGGGCAAAGCCCCCGAAGGCGCGCGCAGGCTTTCGCTGAACCTGTGCGTCAAAGCAGAGTCGGGGTCGGCGTGGTTCGACGACGCGTTTATCGGGAAATTGGACTGACTGGAGAGATCGGACGATGAGAAGATTCTGCCTTGTTCTGCTGCTCTGCCTTGCTGCGGCGGGCTGCCAGAGCGCACCCTCACCGCTGAGGGACTACGTCAATGCGACAGATGGCGCGTTCCGCTGGTCGGTTCAGTCGAAGGAGTCCGGTTCGGAGATGAGGTCGGCCGTCCTCTCAGTCACCAGCCAGAAGTGGCAGGGCTCCCCATGGCGGCACCAGGTGGAGGTGGTCTGCCCGGAGACTCCGCGCCAGCCGGCGAATGCCCTTCTCATCGTGACGGCCGGCAAGCCGGGAGACCGCGAAAGCATGGTGGCGCGCCTTGTGGCGCAGCGCGCCGGATGCCCGGCGGTGGTTGTCTACGGCATCCCCAACCAGCCCCTGTTTGGCGATCTGCGCGAGGACGCGCTCATCGCTCACACGTTCAAGAAGACGCTCGAGACGAAGGACTCGACCTGGCCGCTGCTGCTCCCCATGACAAAGGGCGTCGTCCGGTCCATGGATGCGGTGCAGGAGTTCGCGAAGCGGGAGTGGTCGCTGGACATCCGGGGTTTCGTTGTCACCGGCGCGTCAAAGCGCGGCTGGACGGCGTGGCTGGTGGCGGCGGCGGACCCGAAACGGGTGAAAGCCATCGTTCCGGTCGTGTACGACAACCTGAACATGGCGGCGCAGATGGCGCACCAGCAAAAGTGCTACGGCTCGTACAGCGAAAAGATCAACGATTACACCAGCCTCAAACTGCAGGAAGTCCTGAGCACGCCCGAAGGAAAGGCGCTCGCGGCGATCGTGGATCCGTGGGAATACCGCGAGGCGCTCCTGCTCCCTAAGATCATCGTCAACGGCGCCAACGACCCCTACTGGGTGCTCGACTCGCTGAACATATACTGGCCGGATCTGAAAGGGCGCAATTACGTGATGTATTTCGCGAACGGCGGCCACGATCTGGGGATGAAGGGGCTGGAGGCGCTGCCCCGCGCCATGCGGCTGGCCGGAGCCTACGAGGCTGTGATCGGCGCTCTGAACGGCGGCTCGTTTCCTTCACTTTCGTGGAAGTACTCCACGGAAAACGGCGAGCAGGTCCTGAACGTGCAGGCGCCCGAAGTGAAGGGGGGCAGTGCGCTCCTCTGGACGGCCTCGTCCAGCACCCGTGACTTCCGGCAGAGCACCTGGACGTCTTCTCCGATGCAGCGAACGGCGTCGGGATGGACGGGTTCTTCGGCGCTTCCGAAGAGCGGCTACGCGGCGGTCTTCGCCGACGTTCCGGTCGCGTTCGGCCGCGAGACCGTCACGCTCTCCACGCAGGTGCAGGTTGCCGGCCCGGCAGGTGCGGCAAAGCGCTGATGCGATGCAATCCAACCGCCGGAAGCCGGCACGTCCGGGCTGGTAGATACGCTCGCTCGCGCGGGCAAGAAGCGGAGTTTGGCCTTTTGAAACGATTTGTCGGTAGCTGCCTCCTTCTCACCCTCGCGGTGATTGTCTTCTCAGCGGCAGGCGCTTGCGCATCCGGGGTAGCCTTCTACGATGCAAACGGCGCTGTTGTTGTGGTGCGGCGCGATATCCCGGATGGCGCGGCGGGCGTGGTGTCCGCGGTCAAGGCTCTGATTGAGGGGCCGACCGGCGCGGAGGCCGAGGCCGGGCTCGTCTCGGCGATACCCCCCGGCGTCGTCGCGCTGAGCGTCAGCCTGCGGGATGGCAAGCTGAGCGTGGACTTTTCGCCCGGCATCACTGACGGCCTCGACGATGCGCTGCTGCAGAGTATTTTCGAGCAGGTCAAGTGCATGTTCCTCGAGAACCCGGCTGTTTCCGACATTGCTCTCACGTGTCAGGGCCGCCTCCTGTCGAGCTACCTCCCCCGCTCTGCCGCCATAGTGGGCGCGCCGCCCGCGGCACCGGGCAGCGTCAGCATCGCGGGTCTTGGCGGACGCAGGATCTGCGTGGGGCCGTCGCACGGGCTCTACAACTACAGCGGCTCCACCTGGTATTACCAGCGCCCGCAGATCTGCGGGCTGGGCGAGGACATTCAGGAAGACCTCAACAGCATCAGGCTCGTCCAGTTCCTCAATCAGTATCTGGTGCAGGACGGCGCGAGCGTGTACTACCCCAGGACTCTGGACGAGTCTCTCTGCTGCTTCACGGGCTACAACAACACGCCATGGTGGAGAATGGCGGCGCGCTACTGGGTACAGCACCTGCTTCCGAGCCGCACAGATATCTGGGACACCTCCACGACGCACATCAATGACGATATCCGCACGCGGCCGTTGTACTCGGACTATGTCGGAGCCGACGTTTACATTTCGCAGCACACCAATGCTTACAACGGTACGGCCAGCGGAACGGAGGTCTACTACGATTCGGCCATGGAGAACCCGGGCGCGGGCAATATAAACGAGATCAATGGCCAGCGGCTTGCGGATAACGTGAAGGATGCCATCGAGTCGACCATCCGCAGCACGTACGACTCGTCCTGGCCGATCCGCAACAGCGGCGCTCCTCGGGACGCCAATGGCGGCTCCGGCGAGATACGCATACCCAGCCGCCCGGCCTGCCTTATCGAGCTGGCCTTTCACGACAACTGCACCAAAGACGCGCTGTATCTGGTGGACAACTTCTTCCGCTCCGTCTCGCAGTGGGGGCTGTACAAGGGCATCTGCGACTACTTCGGAACGACGCCCACCTGGGACAAGTACTCCGATGAGTACGTCAGCGACACCATTCCTTCCACAATGGAGTCTGGCAAGACGTATAACGTGAGTGTCACCTTCCGCAACAGGGGCGTGCTCTGGCGCGAGGCCAACGCGTTCCGGCTGGGCGCCGTGGGCGAAAGCGACCCGTTTACGGCAACTACGCGCCACACAGTCTCCGGCGAGGTCAGGGCGGGTCAGACCTGCACGTTCAGCTTCACGATGACCGCTCCCGCTCCCGGAGCCTACACCACCGACTGGCGGATGGTGCGCGACGGCGTTGCCTGGTTTGGCGCGACCCTGTCGAAGACGGTGACGGTGACGGCCTCCGACACCCAGGCGCCCACGGTGCCCACCAATCTGGCGGCAAATGCGACCAGCTCAACGACGGTGGCCCTCACCTGGACGGCCTCGACGGACAACGCTGCTGTGACCGGATACGACATCCGGCGCGACGGTGCTGT
>JAGVUD010000158.1 GCA_019136435.1 Armatimonadota bacterium
GTCAGGGTCTCTCCTTCGAGCGTGACCGGCAGCGTCTGGTATGCCTGAAAGGGTACTTTCCCTCCCTGATCTGGCTTCGTGTTGAAGCCCCGGCCGCAGACAGACACCACCAGGACGAACGAGAAGACGATCAGCATGGAGCCTTTGAGGAACTGAACATAGGTGGTGGATGCCATGCCGGCCGTGGCGACAATGATGATCACCACCGCCCCGACGATAAGCACGCCCCAATGGTGCGCCAGCCCGAGCAGGGGCTGCACCAGCACGCCGGCCCCGACCATCTGCGGGATCAGGTAGCAGACGGAGACGACAAGAGTACTGATCGCGGCGGCAAGTTTGATGCTGCGAGAGTTGTACTTCGAGTCCACGGCGTCGGTGAAGGTGTATCGCCCGAGCCGCTTCATCGGCTCGGCGACGACAAACAGGGCTACGATCCAGCCGGCGAGGTACCCGATGGAGTAGAGAAAGCCGTCGTAGCCGACGGTGGCGATCATCCCGCAGATGCCCAGAAATGACGCCGCTGAGAGATAATCACCCGCGAAGGCGACCCCGTTGACCGCCCAATGAATCTGCCCCCCCGCGGCGTAGTATCCGCTTGCGGTGCGCGTGCGGTAGCCAAGGTAGAACGAGAGACCGACCACGAAAACCACGAATCCGAAAAAGATTGCGACTACCATTCAGTTGGCCGCTCCCTTCTCAGAGCCGGGGTTGAACTCGGCTTCGCGGCGGCGGCACATCAGGTCGTAGATGAGCGCCTGCACCAGAGCCACCAGAATCAGGGCGAAGCCGTAGATGGTGGCCAGATTCATTCCCCATGCAACGGTGCGCCCCATAAGGGCGGGGTTGTAGAGGTTGATGAAGACAAAGCCCCCGTAAAAAAGGGCATAAAGAATGAACATGACAACGCCCAGACGGCTCTTGTAATCAGCCGCGTGATCGCTTCCGGACTGTCGTGCGGGTTCGTGCAGCACGAAGGGAATCCTCCTATACCAAACGCCAGCGGGAGACCGGCGGCCGCGCCGCCGATGGGCGCAGACAAGTGGCGATCTCCCGCGGTCGATGGTTCAGTATAGTGGGTTGTGCGACTTTGCACAAGACCGCCCGGGACGAGGGCCGCCGTGCGACGGCATGTGGCTCGATAGGGCATTGTTCCAGCACTGGCTCCCGGGCGTGTCAACACACCCGGCAGCTTTCACTCGTTCAGCCTGAGCAGCGCCGCGCGGCCCGCATCCAGCGTCAGCGCAAGCCTGCCGCCTTCCGAAAAGAGCCGTGCCATCTGCCCCGTGTGCGGGCTCATCTGCTCCACCGACTTCACCCCGCGTCCGGGCTTCAGAACAACCGTTGCCGCCGAGGCCATGTCCCGGTTCATCACCATGGCCCACTTCGAGCCGTCTTCATGTTTAAACGTCCCGAGAACCGCCGGGCTTGCCGATGAGATCGCGATGGGCGCTCCGGCCTTCTGTGACGACGTGCCCTCCGGCAGATCGCCCGTGTGATAGACGCCCGTCGAGGTCAGCTTCATCAGCGCCGGCCCCAGCGTCTTCAGCGCCGCGTTGATATGCTTCACCTGGCTGTAGTGCTCGGTGCGCTTGCCCTCGCGCGTAATTACCGCGTGCGACCAGTTCCAGTTCGGGTCGGCGGGAGGCGTCCAGTACGTGAAGTACATAATCCCCTTCACGCCGTAAACCAGGCCCGTGTTGACCTGCCACCACATCTCTGCTTCCGTGGGGTTGCGGTACGGCCCGTGCGGCAGCGTCTGCAGAATGAAGCAGGTCGGCACGTTGTGCTTGAGCCCCTGCGAGCGGATTATCTCGAGATTCGTGAAGTAGTCGCCGCGCAGGCTCCCGTCCGTCATCAGCGCATAGTGATCGTAGCTCAGCAGACCGGGCTTCACCGTCGTGCAGAAGCGGTCCACGTGCTCTTCGTACGTCTTCGCGCCAAGCTGACCCTCGTTGGCGTAGGTCGGCAGCAGGTTGATGTACCCGAGGCGGGACGGGTCTTTCTCGCGCAGGCGCCCGACGATGGCCCCGAGCCAGGGGAATGCGGGCGCGCTCGGCTCGTCCACGATGAAGTAGCCGCCCAGCGCCGGGTAGCGCGAGTAGTCGTTCACAACAGCGTCGAGCGTCGCGTCAAAATCCGCGTCGTCCGCCTTCTTCGACGTGATCCGCCCGTCCGGGAGAATGAACTTCAGCCCGAGCTGCTCGCAGACATCGAGAATCTCCTGGTTCTGCTCCACCGTCACGCCCGAGCAGGGCGGAAAGCAGATGTTGAAGTTCGCCTCGGCGACCTCTTTGTACTTCTCGACCGGGTCCGCGTCCGCTGGCGGCCCGCACCAGTAGCCGATGACGAAGTCCTTCACCGGCGCGCACGAGCCGGGAGTGGCGCCGATCAGCAGGGCAGAGAGCAGAAGAATCAGCGTGATAGTGAGTTGAGACATGGCCGGTAAGCAGACCTCCGATTCGTGTATGACGGTCACTTGCGCATTCGGCGCGCGAATTCCTGTCTACCGTCAGCGCCTGTTCCGAATCTCTCCTACCAGTCCGCCTCCGCAACCGGAATCGGGTCCTGCGTCAGAATGCTCGCGTCGAAACACCGCTTGAGCATTCGCGTCTTCAGATCCCGGTGCTTCGCCGAGTCCCACAGATTGACATGCTCGCCGGGGTCGCTCTCCAGGTCGTAAAGCTCGCCGATCTGCATTCCGGCGTACGACGTGATCTTTGCTGTTCGCGTCCGGACGGTGGTCAGCATGGGGCGCTGGCGCAGCTTCCTGTGAAACGGCTGCCCGATGTAGTACTCCGTGTACACCTGGTCGCGGTGCTTGTGCGCGTCCGCCTTACCCGTGCAGATGTCGAGCAGCGTCTTTCCCTGAACCCGCACCGGCACTTCCATCCCGAGCGCCCCGAGCAGAGTCGGGACGATATCCACCAG
>JAGVUD010000389.1 GCA_019136435.1 Armatimonadota bacterium
CGTGGACGCAAGGCGCGGCTGGGAGTGGCGGTTGTAGAGGACGCTGTTGGCGGGATTGCGCAGAATCGTCATCTGGTCGTTCGCGCCGCCGTGCGTTCCGACATACCATTCGGCCTCCCCGAGCAGGCGGCAAACTTCGTGAACCTCCCACTGCGGAAGCTGATCGCGATTTGCCAGATACATCGCCAGAAAGCTGAGCACGACCACCGCCGACGAAGAGCTTGTACCGGCCCGGAACGGCACCGTGGCGCGGCCGAAGGTGATATCCGCGCCGCGAATGGCGAAGCCGGGCCTGTCCCAGAGCACCCTCATATAGGGGGCAAGGACGTAGTTCAGCCAGTTTCCCTGCTTGCGGCCTTCGTGCGGATGAAAGAGCGTGCGGTTGTCCCAGTTGTCGGCGTGCTCGGCGGCTTTTCCGGACCATGGCGCTGACGCGAACCGGTCGAACTCGGCCGCAAGGCAGAGTTCTTCAGCGGGAAACAGCGAGTTCGCGTTGGCGACCGAAAGAACGCCGTCAGTGCGTGGTGAAACGGCAACAGGGATGTCGCCGTCAATGGTCGTTGACATGTGGTCGCCCGCACACATGTCGAGATACTCGAGGAAGGCGTTCAGCCGCCCCGGTGCGCGCAGGAGGTACATCGGGCGCTCCCCCACCCGCTCGGCATGAATCCGCGCGGTCTCGGCAAGGCGCCTGCGCTGCCGGGCCAGATAGGCCGGGTCGCTATTTACGTAGATTTCGTTGGCCAGATAATCATCAACGCTCGTAGCCCCGGACTCCAGGCGGCGTATGATCTCCTGCGCGGGAAGCGGTTCTCCCGCGAGAGCGAAGGCAGCGGACTCAGCAGCCTTTGACTGCGCCCCTTTGCTCATGTGTCAGTGCATCTCCACGCCGCAGGACCCGATTCCACCGCGGAAGAAGTTGAACTGCACATTCGGGTGCAGCGCAAGCAGGGACATCGGCACCGCGCTGTCAGGCAGACGTTTGGCAATCATGAGAGTCGTGAGACGCTGACCGAAGGCGTTGTCGTGCGCGCCCGCATGCCAGATAGACACCTTTTCGGCCTTCATCGTCTGAACCGGGCCCACCGTCACCGCCTGGTTCGGCACGATGTCCACCTTGCCGCCTCCGGACGTGCGGGCGTTCTGCATAACCGTCACCGGATGCAGGTCCACCACACGCGTGCCAAGCGCCATGTACTCCTGTGGCGACGGCGGCGCGTCCACATACGCGCCCTGACGCTTCGGCGGATCGTTGAACGCCCAGTGCTTGATGTCGCCCTGCCCGCCCTGCATCACGGCGCAGCGCACGCCTTCCCAGCTACTCACATACTCGGACGGGTCGGCCTTCGGGAAGTGCAGGTTAGCATCGGGCATCGCCAGATCCGGCCTGATCCTGCCAAAGCAGAGCTCGCGGTCGGCGCGGGCGAACGACAGCGGGTGGTCCTCGGCCACCTCTCGCCCGCCGAGCACCCATTCGTCCATTCCCCAGAAGTGCGCGCTGTGAAGGTCTATGTCCAGCGCGTTTACAATGCGCGCCACCAGCGGAAGCTGCTCGGTTGGGCCGATGGGCCCGCAGATTCCGGCAGGAGCGTCCGGACTGGACTGCCGCCAGGCTGAGATGTACTCGAGCGCCTCGGCCAGATAGAAATCCTCCAGGGTGTCATAAAACACGACCCGGAAACCGTCTCGGGAGAGGCCGAGCAGGTCCTCCGGCGTCAGGTTCGCGGCGTCGTCGAGAATGCTCTTGTCAATGGTTGTGTAGTCCCACCAGTCGGGCGCAATCTTGCTCAGCGGTCTGGCCACTCGTGTGTCCTCCTCGGCGCGAAATCGTCGTTACGGGCGAGCTTAGCACACAAGGGGGCCGTGAGTCCAGAAAACCGGGCGGCAACACGCACCCGTCTGGAGCGCCCCCTTGCCTCACACTCACCACGGCCTACGGACAGGCTGGCGGGCCGTAGAAGACCTTCGTACCGTCAGAGAACTTCGGAGTGTCTATGTGACCAGGCCCACCCTTCAAGCGGGCGCAGTGCCCGTCGAGATAGCCCAGATTGCAGGCCCCGTTGTGCCGCCCCGAATACCAGTCGACATTGCAGAATAGCGGATCATTCGGCGCGGGTATCGTGGGATCCTCATCCCAGGTAGCCTCCTCGACGATCAGCACCGCAGTGCTGGGACTCGAGTATGAGCCCATCTTCATGCCGTCCTTAATCTGCCACGTGCCGACTTTCGCTTCGTTGGCGTTGCCCTTGGCGCGCGCATCCTGGCCGCCGTCGTAGTATCCCTTGCACCCGGCCACAGTGCAGTAGCTATTGACGATGTAGCTCCAGGGAGGATAGCTCGTGCTCCTTTTGACGGCGCGGGGCACGCCGGGACAGACGCTGGCGCCATGGGTGGACATATACTTCGACTCGATTATGCCCGGCTTCCATTTGTCCTTTGCGCTGCCCGAAGCCGCCGGGTCGGGGTAGAACCACATATACACTGTGGGAAGGGTGTCCTGGTTGTCCGACGCGAACATCAGGAATGCCTTCGTGATCTGGTTGACGTTGTTGAGGCACGCGGTTTCGCGTGCTCTGTCTCGCGCCCTTGCGAACACAGGGAAAAGAATGGCCGCGAGTATAGCGATGATGGCAATCACCACAAGAAGCTCGATAAGCGTGAACCCGGCCGTTTGGCGCGGATCCTGCCGTCTCCCGCAGCGGCAGAGCCTGAACCCAGAGAACAGGTATTTCATTTCGTTTGTCCTTGATATCAGCATAAATGCAAGCATCCGTCCGCAACGAAGCGCGGCCGAACTCCAGCTTCCCGTTCGAACCTTGACGCGGTGCGAGCGCTGACGGATGAGAAGTTGATCACCACGAGACATCCGATGCCGACGCAACCCGCAGGAGCGCGACGTTTCCGCCCGGCCC
>JAGVUD010000505.1 GCA_019136435.1 Armatimonadota bacterium
CAGGAATACCGCGCGCTCGCCAGCAAGGCCCGCTCCGCCTTTCGCAGCACGTTCTGGCTGGAGAAGGAGAGCCGTTTCGCGGGATGCGAGGACGTGAACGGCAATCTGCACGACTACGGTTTCAGCTTCGTCAATCTCGAAGCCGCCTCGCGAATGATTCCAACCGCTTCTCAGGCGAAGCGGATGTTCCGCTGGCTGGAGACGGCCGTCACGTCGTCCGGCAAGGCGGATATGTACTCCCGCTGGGTTTTCGCGCCCCGCTCTCTTGCCATCCACAACCCGCGCAAGACCGACCCGCAGACGCCGAAGCCGTCCTGGTGGTTCTTCGGCTGGCCGGGCACAGAGTTCGACGGGCAGTGCCAGGCCGGCGGGGCCATTCTGTACGTCTCCTTCTACGACCTGATGGCCCGCCTGAACTATCTCGGCCCGGACAACGCGCTGGCACGGTACCGGGCGATTCTCGACCGTTACGCCGAGCCCGACCGGCTCTCGGGCGGCAGCCCGCTGTTTCGCGGTGAGCAGACTCAGGGCGGACCCGGAGGCGGCGCGGGCTCGGTGGGAGTCGAAGGCGAATTCCCGGAGAGCGGGCTGGTGCCCTGCTTCGTGCTGCATGGCCTCATGGGGCTCGAACCTTCCGCGCGCGGGCTCACCATTCACCCCCGTCTGCCATTGAGTCTCCAGTGGATACGGTGCCGCAATGTCGCCTATGGGGGTGAGCTGTACACGTTCGACGTTCGCCCAGAGGCAGTCACCGCGCGGCGTCAGAAGGACGGCGCGAGCGTCACGAAGCGCCTGTCCGGCGGCCGGGCCGAGTTCGTACCTTCGCGTGAGAAGTGGCAGTAGCGGGGCCAACGGGTGGTATCAGTGCATCAGCAGGGCTGACCTGCCCCACGCGCCGGACACCCCGCAGGCTACTCTTCCATCATCACGGAGTCCGGGTGCAGCAGCAACCTGTAATCCTCCACCGTCCCTCCGTCCATGCAGCACTCGATAATCCTGCGTCCGAGCGGATGGAGGTCCGGCTCCAGATACTGGGTCAACTGGCTGTGGAAGAACCGGGTGAGGATATCGGCCCCCTGATCATATGCGCCTTCACCCACCTCCGGCTGCCGCTCGACGCGCAGGAACCAGTTGGTGATCGTCTGCCCTTCTATCATCAGATTCCTGAGAGCATAGCCAAGTAGAGGGCACCGCGCCTGCGTGAGCTGCTCGGAGTTGAACCACGCTCCGCCGCGTCTGGCCAGATACTCGCGCGCCAGCCACTGCGGCATGAATCCGGTCTTCCACGCACCGATATGCTGGTTTGGAACAAGGATCTGCCGCATAAGCGGAGTATCCTCGTACTGCTTAAGCAGCAGATTAGCCTGATCCACCATGCGTCCCGTGGCAAACGGCCAGTATGATCCGACGCCTTCGCTGCTCATGCCCTCTGTTTCAGTGACGCTGGGGTTGTCGTGGCCGCGCGGCGCCACCAGCCGCCAGAGCCAGGCGAGAGCGGGCGGCAGAATGTGGAACAGCCCCAGGATACCGTAAGACGGGTCGTCGCTGGTGCACGGCGGAGTGCGCACCCCGAAGCTGCGGATGTCCACCTTCACGGGACTGTTCACCACTCCCGGCACCACCCGGCGCGGGATGATGACCCTCGGATTCGGGCAGCGCACACCCGGCGAGTCCTCCGTGTGTTCCCAGATGAGCGCTGTGCTTTCGGGAGTTGCGTCTATGTTCAGGAATACAAGAGGCTCAGTCGGGTGGATGGTGACTGCTTCCAGTTGCGGGTCGGTGCCGTAGTGCGTAATGTGGTTGACGCGCACGAACCAGGCGGCCTCAGCGTCTGTAACCACCAGCTTGCCGTCCCCCTTCTGCAGAGATGGATGGCACAGCGCCATATCGTCCGTCACCGGGCGCAACGCACATCCTCTCGGCAGCGTCACCAGCCTGCGGTCTCCGGTCACCAGGTTCTGCCCGAGCAGCAGTTGCCCGTCGCTCTCGCGATGCATCTGCTCCAGCATCTCGCTCTTGCCGCCCCCGCTTGCCCCCTCGTGCATAATTGTTATCTTGTTGTCGTAGGGCGTGATGACCTGTACCGTGGAGCAGTGGGCGGTGACCCAGTCTTCCTGCTCGCCCAGGTTGATGAGCACCCCGTAGACGCCCTTCTTGGCGCTCGGCCCCGGATAAAGGTTGTAGCTGAACATCTCGTACAGCTCTTTGCCGCGGAAGTGCACCACGAACTGCTTTCCGCCGAAGTGCGTGTGCCGGAATGGCGGAGCCACGTAAATGACCGCCTGGGGGTTGCAGTCCACGGGCAGCGTCTCGGTGTCCAGGATGTCTTGAAGCAGCGCCAGCCCCAGCGCGAAAAAGCCCGCGTTGGCCGGAGCCACCACCAGGGTGTCCGGGCCGCCTGCCGTTCCTCCGGCCTTGAACGTGAACACCGCAAGCTCCTGAGTCTTCAGCCAGTCGAACGTCAGCTTGCGGAGTTCTGAGAATGCGTAGCCGAACCTCTCAGAGAAGCGCTCTTTGTTCGTTGGCAGATCATCGGCGATGACCATGCAGTCCGGGTCCCGGCGGCGCATATAGGGCTCCGGGTAGTTGGCGCAGACGCCGTTGCGAACCCGGCAGACCTCCGCCTCCACAACGCGCCCTCTGCCCGGCACGTCGTAAGCCACTTCGTGTATGCCATCCACCGCGTCGCGGGTGGCGAGCGCCACCAGTTCGGAGGTCTTGCGGGCCACAGTATACCCGGGGCAGGCCTCCAGGACTTCCACGACTTCCTGCGGGGCCCGCAAGTCGCGCGCCTTCGTTACCTTTGCCAATGAATATGCCCTTCCCGCCGTTTCGAGTGCGATATGTGTGGCATTATACCGGTAGCGTCAAGAACGATACGAACCGGGCGGGAACGCGGGGGGGGCAACGC
>JAGVUD010000095.1 GCA_019136435.1 Armatimonadota bacterium
AAGCCTGGATGACGCCTGGGCCGCCTATGAAGCCAGCACCACTCGCCCGGCGTCCGGGAAAGCAACGCTGGAGAACTACCAGCGGCATCTGCGGCAGTTCATCAGCTGGCTAGCCGTGGGTCACGCCGACACTCGACTGGTTGGGATGGTTACTCCGGCCATTGCCGCCGAGTATGCGAGGTACCTGGATGGAACCGGATGTAGCCCGAACACTTACAACAAGCACCTCAGCTTCCTCAGTTTGTTCTACCGCGTCATGATCGAAGACGGCCGGGCTGAGCGGAATCCCTTCGCGAAGATGCGCCGGCGACGCCTTCGCACCAACAGCCGCAAGGAAATCAGCCGGGAGACGGTAAGAAAGCTTCTGTCGACTGCCGAGGGCGAACTGGGCATGCTGCTCGGGCTGGGGTACTACACAGGCCTGCGTCGCGGCGACTGCTGCACACTTCAGTGGGCCGAGGTTGATCTCGAACGTGAGATCATCAAGCGCGTGCCCAACAAGACACGGGACAGGTCTGATAACCCCGAACCTGTGAAGGTCGGTATTCCTCCCGAGCTGCACGCGGCGCTTGCCCGGACTCCTCCGACGGAGCGCCGCGGCTTTGTCCTGCCGGGGATGGCGGCGCTCTACAATGGCGGCAGGCGCGACCGGATCGCCCGCATGGTCGCGACGCACTTCGCGAGGTGCGGCATCCAGTGCCAGCGTAATGGGACTGGCAGGGGCACCGGTAAGCGGGCCATCGTCGACTACGGATTTCATTCGCTCCGGTACGCCTACATCAGCCATCACGCCGAACTGGGGACACCGTTGGCCGTCATTCAGGCCAACGCAGGGCACCGGAGCCCGGCTATGACCGAGCACTACACGCGCATATCGGACGAGGCAGCGCGCCTCACGGCTGCCGCCCTCTCACTGCCACCCGCGCCGCAGGACGGCCGCGCGGATATCCCATCTGCCGACGAGCCTCTGCCGGGGTGGGCGCGTGAACTGATCGCGTCGATGACGCCGGAAAACCTGGAAGCGGTCAAGGCAGCGTTGCTGAAAGGCCAACGATGATCCGGGGACCTTCGGCATACCTAACGGCAGACGCTGACAGCGGCCGTACGATACGCCTGACCGGGAACGTCCTTTGGTGGAGTGGCGGGACCCCCGCCGGCGCGATGGGCGACTACAAGGTCCACGCGGCCTCGCTGAAACGCGGAGCCGAGGTCAGACGCGAGTCCGTGGGCGGCAGGGCCTGGAACGTGGCAACCTGGAAAGTCTGGTGCTGGAGGAGGGGCCATGCTGACGCGCTGCGTATCTACCTGAAGCTCGTGGACTTGTGTGAGCACGACCAGGGACTTCGGCATGGCGACGCTTTCCCCTCTGCGATCGATTTTGCCGGCGGTCTCTGGCCACACGATCCGTTAACCGTATCTGTGACCCTGACTTCGACGTCGGCAGTGAACTCGGGCGAAGTCATCTTCGTCCTTCCCCAGACTTTCGCCTGGAACCTGCCCTATTGCAGGGTGACCTATGCGGTAGAGAGAATAGCCGTGGCATGTGACAGCAGGCCCACCGATGCCGCATGTCAAAGCCCGGCGGCTGGGAGCGAGGCTGCTCCCGCGGTTGCGCCTGTACAACCTCAAGCCGAAAGCGAGGCTCCCGCACCTGCGCACGAGACATCGCGTTTCGACGTTGAAGAGGTGGAAACGATCAGGGGACCTTGGCACGATTTCGAAGAGGATCTGCTGCACAGGCAACAGGTGAGCGCGGTCACAGAAAGGACGGAGGCGGAGGAGGGCAAGAGGCGAGAGAAAGACCTTGCCGGGCATCTGGCCGCGAAGATCATCAGGGAAGCTGATCTCGAGGCTACGGTAAAGACGCTGTGCGGCATGGTGTCGCCACCTCACCACCCGGCGCCGACGCACGCGGGCACGACTATCCCAGATGGCAATGATGGAAACCGTACGGGGGCCAGTCCGTCTGAGACGCCAGACCCCGAGGCGCTGGCACCTGTCGTCCCGGAGGCTGGTACCGGCCTCGACGCGGAGCCCTCCCCCACTCCGGTCTGCGACGTGTCGCAACTGCACCTGCGGATTGACCGCGACAAGTGCACGATCAGTCGACAGACAGGCGGCAGGTGCAATCAGCTGGGTTCGGTGGAGATCAAAGGTAGCTTTCTCGTCGACGGCCGGAGTGGGAAGCCAACGGTGAAGGCGCGCATCCTCGCGTGTCTATCCGAGAACCCGAATGACGGTGTGACACTAGAAACGTGGAACTGCTCGTCTTTCCACATCGAATGCACCTGCGGGCAGGGACAAAAGGGCAACACGTCACCTCGTGCGCTCAAGACAGCTATGCATGAACTGCGTTGCGGTCTCTCTGATCTCGTCGGCCGTGCGACTGAGATTGAGCACCTGCCGTTCACCGCAGGCCAGTTACTCCCGAACGTCCTCCGCAGAGCCCCCTACCGACTCGCCTGCACAGTGGAGCTTGCGGACGAGTTCCGTAGGTGGCTTAAGGAGCCTTCGAGCAAGCCCTAGGCGGCTCGGGCAGAAGGTCTGCGTTTCCGATCTCCCTCCCAGGCCGCGTCTCCATGCCTCTCCCATGGGCGCAGATTCGGCCGACCGCCAGCACCGTGAACAGCGACAGTTCGCCGACCGCAGGTAACGCCTCTTTCGTCGCAGTACGGTGACCGGCATGGCCCAGCATGGCCCAGCCTGCGCGGGTTAGGCGCACCTGTTCCATCCCGTGGCTGTGCCTTCTCTGGAGCGTCGGCAGTTCCCATCGGGAGGCGTTCCTGGGCGGCAGTTGCCGGGCTAGGCGGCGCCGTGCACGCCCAGCGCCCTATCGCCGCGCCGGCGTCCGGCAGAGTTTGCAGATGCCGTCGGCATGGCCGGCTCGCCACCGGTGACTCGCAGTCC
>JAGVUD010000240.1 GCA_019136435.1 Armatimonadota bacterium
GGGCGCGTTCTCGAGCTGCAGGGTGAGTTCGGCGACATCCGTTCGGGCGCGCATCGGGGCCGAGAATCCCGAGACTCGCACGGGAATTGTCGCGGGCAGCACCCAGCGCACTTTCCGAAGCCCCGCGCGAGCGGCGGAGTTGGCGGCGAGGTCGAGATCGAACTTCCATGATCGGCCTGTCGCTGCAATCGTGCCCTTCAGCGGTACCCATCGGCCCTGCCACGCGGACTCTCCCTCCCAGCCCTGCACCTGGGCATCGGCGGACGAAGGCGCCTGGCCGTCAAAATGGAGCGCCAGCGAACTCAGGTAACGCCGTTCCAGCCACTGCAGGCCGATACACGCGTGGCCGCCCGGCCAGACCGGGGCGGTGTAGTGTCCGTCCTCACCGGGCAAAACATCGGTGTCGAGGAAAAGGTCTTCTGCGCGAAACTCCTCGACCCGATTGGCGCGGGATCCGTCCATGCGGGCGGGGTCGTAGGTGACGACTCGCGCGAACGGCGCGGCATCCACAACGGGCGTCAGGCGAGTGCTGGACTGCTTGCCGGGGATCAGCCGGGCGTTCGCCCAGTTTGCGCAGTCGCACGTCATGCCGTCGCCCGCGTCGCCCGACACGAGCCTGAGTTCCCAGGCGCCCTTCACGTTTACACCGGCGCTCTTCGCCCCGTCGCTCTGGCGCACGATTCCGCTGTCGAAACGCTTCTTGCCGTCCACGAACACATGAAACACAACGCTTCCGGCGGTGTCGTCCTGCCGCTGGACGCCGACTTCAGCCTCAAAGCGATCGAACCGCCCTTCGAGGGAGATGATGATCTCACCCGTAGCGTGATGCCCGAGCCCGTCGGAATAGGTCCTGTTGCCGATCTGCAGGGGCAGGGGCGCGGCGTCCGGCGCATGCGCGCAGGTATTGACCCCCATAACACCCCAAGCCTGCGTCGAGAGCAGAATCAGTTCCGGATGCTGGCTGAGGCTTAGCGCCTGCCCCTGTGAAGCCAACGGCTGTGTGACGGCCATAATGAGAACTCCTGTCAACCCGACCAATGGTGCTGCTGTGTTCATGACACCAAAAGGTATCGCCGTGAGGCTCCGGAATTCCTGCCTGCGCCGCGCCGCAATCGGGGAACAAATCGCGCCGTTTGTGCATTGACAATACTAGACTCAAGCTACATAATCACAGCAGGCTAAGATAACGCCGGTGGTTTTGAGTCCGGGTGAGCAGCCCGGGGCCGGTAGTCAGCGTAGCATTTCGCGCCTGCAAAATGGCAGGGGCGGCTTCATCCCACACCCGGGGATCCGGGCGGAGGTAAAACGGAATTGGCAAAGACAGTAGGAATAGACCTTGGCACCACGAACTCCGTGGTTGCGGTCATGGAGGGCGGCGAGCCGACAGTTATCGCCAACGCTGAAGGCTCGCGGCTGACACCGAGCGTGGTCGCCTTCACCAAGTCGAACGAGCGGCTCGTGGGGGCGCAGGGCAAGCGCCAGGCAATCGTCAACCCGGAGCGCACAGTTTCGTCCATCAAGCGGGAGATGGGTACCGACCATCGCGTGAAGATTGACGACAAGGAGTACACGCCCGAGGAGATCTCGAGCATGATTCTTCAGAAGCTGAAGCGCGACGCGGAGGCGTATCTCGGGGACACGGTGGACAGCGCTGTCATCACCGTCCCGGCGTACTTCAACGACGCTCAGCGCACAGCCACCAAGAACGCCGGCGAGATCGCGGGGCTCAAAGTCCTGCGCATCATCAATGAGCCGACAGCGGCGTCTCTCGCGTACGGTCTGGACAAGAAGGCCAACGAGACCATTCTTGTGTGGGATCTGGGCGGCGGCACGTTCGACGTTTCGGTTCTCGAAGTGGGCGACGGCGTGTTCGAAGTCAAGTCCACGCACGGCGACACGCGCCTCGGCGGCGACGACTGGGACGAGAAGGTCGTCAACTACGTTGCGGACGAGTTCAAGAAGGAGCACGGCATAGACCTGCGGCAGGATCGCCAGGCGCTTCAGCGCCTGCGCGAGGCGGCCGAGAAGGCGAAGGTTGAGCTTTCGAACGTCGTTCAGACCACCATCAACCTTCCATTCATTACGGCGGATGCCAACGGTCCGAAGCACCTCGACATGAACCTGACGCGGGCGAAGTTCGAGGAGCTGACCGCCGATCTGCTGAACCGCTGCGTCGCTCCTTACAAGCAGGCCATCGAGGACGCCAACCTGAAAGAGTCGGACATCGAGGAAGTTATCCTCGTCGGCGGCTCTACGCGCATGCCTGCCGTTCAGGAGCTGGTCAAGAAGCTCGCCGGCAAGGAGCCGCACAGAGGAGTCAACCCGGACGAAGTTGTTGCGGTCGGGGCTGCGATCCAGGCGGGCGTTCTCGCGGGTGAAGTGAAGGACGTGGTGTTGCTGGATGTTACTCCGCTGTCGCTCGGCATCGAGACGCTTGGCGGAGTCTCCACGACGCTCATTCCCCGCAACACGACCATTCCCACACGCAAGTCCGAGGTGTTCACCACTGCCGCGGACGGTCAGACGGAGGTGGGTGTGCACGTGCTGCAGGGCGAACGCGAGATGGCGCGGGACAACAAGAGCCTTGGGATGTTCCATCTGACGGGCATTCCGGCCGCGCCGCGGGGCATTCCGCAGATCGAGGTGACGTTCGACCTGGATGCGAACGGCATACTCCACGCAACCGCAAAGGACCGCGCTTCGGGCCGTGAGCAGAGCATCACCATCACCGGATCGAGCAACCTGGACAAGGGCGACATTGACCGGATGGTTCGTGACGCCGACCAGTATGCCGAGCAGGACAAGAAGGCACGCGAGCAGGCGATGATGCGCAACGAGGCCGACAGCCTGATCTACAACACCGAGAAGACGCTGAAGGACCTCGGCGACAAGCTGCCGGACGACGAA
>JAGVUD010000528.1 GCA_019136435.1 Armatimonadota bacterium
GACGGCGTGGGCGGCTGGTGGATTGCGGGAGGCACGGTGAAGGACCGGCCCGCGATGCCGTTCCGCAGCGTTCATCTGCTGACAACGCGGGATGCGCTGCAGTTCCAGAGCAAGCTGATCCGGGACATCCTGAGCCCGTTCAAGATCAACTATGTCATACTTCAGATGGATAAGTATGACTGGCAGAGCCACCCCGAGATCACCGACCCGAACAACCACATATCGCCTCAGGACATGAAGAAGCTCATCAGCACCGGGCGGGACTACAACATCACCTACATCCCGCTCGTCATGTCGCTCGGTCACATGGAGTGGATATTCCGCGGCGGCAATCATCTGGACATCGCCGAGGACCCGCAGCACCCCTACGCCTATTGCCCTCTCAACGAGAACAGCTACAAGCTGATGTTCGACCTGTTCGACGAGGCGTACGCCCTGTTCGGCAAGCCGGGGTACTTCCATATCGGGCACGACGAGTTCGACATGATAGGGGAGTTTCCTACGCATGAGGAGTGCCGGAAGCTCGGCAAGACGGAGCTTTACTATCGCGACACGCAGAAGGTGATTGCCCGGGTTAAGGAGATGGGCGCGCGGCCGATGATGTGGGGAGATATCCTGCTGAAGCCGGGCTTCAACGCGCGGCTGAACGAGCTGCCAAAGGACGTCGTAATCGCCGACTGGCACTACAGCCCCGTGGAGGAGTATCCGAGCGTGGACCTCTTCCGCAAGCACGAATTCGAGGTTGTCGCCTGCCCGTGGTACGACCACAGAAACATCTTCCACCTGAGCGACTACGCTTTCAAGCACGGCGCGAGCGGGATGATGCAGACGACCTGGAGCGGCTGGGAGCCGTCAGACGTCGTGTTCAAGAACTGGCCCGAGCAGATGTTCCAGTATGTGCTCGGCGCGGAATGGGCGTGGTCGCCAGGGGTTCCGCCCCTCTCGGCGATGCCGTACGAGGCGGATGAGGTCTTCAACAGCCGCTGGTGGGACGGCGCGAATCCGGCTCCGGGCGCGGGGGCCGTCCTTCCCGCCGGGGGAGAGCTTGTGAGCATCGGCATAGCGCCGTGGGCAAACGCCAGCGCGAGAGATTCGGACGGCGCCCCGGGCTGGATCGGCGTGGGCGAGGGCGAGGACTTCTCGTCTCTGCGCGCGGGCAACCGGCGGCTCGGCAGCCTGACCTACCGCATTCTGAGCTCAGCGGGAGGCAAGGCGTCGGTCGTTATGCTGCGCGGAACGCGCGTCACGGCCCAACTGCCCGAGAGCGTCAAGGGCATCGCCGTCGGATCGAAGGCGAAGCAACTCTGGTTCCTGCACACGACCGCGTACCCGGACGGCCCCGACCGCCGGGTGGGGTCGTACACGGTGCGGTATTCGGACGGCTCGAGCGAAACGATCCCTCTGGTCTACGGGCAGAACATCATGGCCTGGACGGACAACCGCCCCACGCTGGACTACCAGTCGGCGTGGCGCGGGCAGGCCAAATCGGGCCGCCCCATCCGGCTGCGGGCGCTTCCGTGGAACAACCCGCACCCGGACAGGGAGATCGCCTCCATAGACTTCGACGGCTACCCGGGAAACAGCGCCGCGCCAGTGCTGTTCGCGATCACGGCCATACGCTAGGCCCGGCCGTCAGTACTGCTTCTCGTCCGGTCTCGGCAGACGGTCCTGGACGGGCGGAAGCGGCGGGCCGCCCCGGCGCGGCTTCGACAGGTAGTAGTAGGCTGTGCTCGAGTAGTCGTTGCTCAGTTTGTTCGCGTGTCCGTGCTCTATCGTGACCTTGATGCTCTTGCGGAACCGCAGCGCATCCTCGATGTGGTAGCGGTACACCGTCTGCTTGCCCTTCCACGGCCAGCCCGGCGACCCGCTGTAGAGAATGATGCCGTGATACGGAGCGTTGTATTCCTGCGTGGGGCAGTAGGCGCAGTGGAACCAATCCTCCGTGCCCGTCCCGTGCAGTGACGGCGGCCATTTCTCTCCGTCAATGAAGATCATGTCGTCGCCCTCGCCGTACCAGTCGTTCGGCTGGCGCTCGAAGACGTCTATGTCCAGATGCGCCCCGCAGTACACCCCGTCCCCCTCGGTCTCGCAGAGGATGTAGTTGGCGTCGCCGGAGGGGTTCTGGATGCGCGGGTCTTTGTGGATGGCGTCGCCCTTCGGCAGTCTGTTTTCGAACGCCCAGCCGCGCGTATTCGGCTCGCGGCGCCACTGCGCGTGGAAGTACGCCAGGTCACGGACGGCCTCGGCGGGGTACTTCTCGTAGTCAATGTAGAAGTAGTGACTGTAGTCTCCCTCGCCCTGATTCTCGATCTCGACGACCGCTCCACTCTGAAACGGCATCGGCCACCACGAGTTGAACCCCTTGCCGTTCTGCGGGCTCATCTGCAGCGGCGCCGAGACGAAGTTCTTGCGCATGCCGTGCCCGAGGCCGAAGAAGTCCCCGATCGGGCACTCGACGCTCGGCTCCGGGCAGCCGTCCCAGTAGATTCGCAGGATGATTCTGCGGCAGTAGTCCTCGGCGGGGATTCCCAGCGTCATCCAGATGTGCTTGATGCATCCCGGCCCTTCGATCCGGGCCAGAACGCGCTTCTCACCCGCGGCTATGCGCCAGAAGTCGGCGTTGCCGCCTTTCGTGTCCCAACTCGAGATGCGGTGGCTCGTGTAGTCCCGCAACTGCGTCAGCGATCCGAGAGTTGTGCATCCGATCATCGTCCGTGTCTCCTGTTCTGAGGTTGAAGATGCTCTTATAGGCATGCGCCCGAACATCCTTCTATGCACGGATAAGGCAGGAAAACGCCGGGGCAATGGCCTAGAAGGAGATATGAGGACCAGAAGAATGACTTTGTCTGAGCTTTGTTTGGTTGTGTTTGCGCTGGCGATGTGGGGCTGCGCGGCGTCCGC
>JAGVUD010000343.1 GCA_019136435.1 Armatimonadota bacterium
GTCCGGGCCCGATCTCCAGGCATGTCTCGCCTGCAACAAGACCGCTCGCCGCGACGATCCTGGCGGCGGTTCCCTGATCCACCAGGAAGCTCTGTCCCAGCCTGCGGCTCGGCCTGATGCCTGCGGCGGACAGGAAGCGCCGCACCGAAGACGGACTGGACGGGTTCAGTTCGGTCATCGCAATGAGCCTCGCACCCGGTGCCTGTACTCTCCCGGAGTGCATCCCACATGCCGTTGGAAGACTTTGGTGAAGTAGCTCTGGTCGGAGAAACCGCAGTCCAGGCAAACCTGTACGAGGCTCTTCTCGGATGTCGCGAGGTAATCGCGCGCTCGAGCGATTCTGAGCCCGGTCAGTATCTCCGTGAATGACTTGCCGAACTTCTCCTTCACAACTCTTGAGAAATGCGAGGGAGACAGGCATGCGATTGCGGCGATCTGGTCCCGGGAGATGTCCTCGCTCAGATGCTCTTCGGCGAAGGCCATCGCAGTGTTCACGAGCACACTTGTGGGGAAGCTGGCATGCGTACGGATGGACTCCATGATCCGCTCCAGCATTCCCACCAGCCACGCTGTAAGCTCCTCTTCCGAGTCGATGGCGGCAAGGCCGGTCACCGAGGAGTAGTTGACGCCGAGAAGCTCGGAAGGGTCGCCCCCCGCTTCCACGGCCGAGCGTGACATGGTCACGACCAGTTCAAGAATGAAGCTCTTCAGCAGGTCGGTCCTGTTGCGCCCGAAGAAGTAGATCCCGACCAGAATTCGGTTGAGAATCGCGCGCGCCTCGCTGAGGTCGCTGCGTTTGATGGCCGAAATCAGTCCCGGCTCTTCCCTGATGTAGATCTCGCGGATGGAGTCGTAGCCCCGGCCCTTGAGTTCGTGAATGGCCTCCGCCCTCTGCGACTCCATNCTGCGACTCCATCTCGCTGTCGCGCCGCTTCAACTGCAGATAGGCCGCGTTCGTCAGGTTCGCCTCTTCGGCGAGCTTCTGGAGATGCATCGCCGCCTGCCGGATGCCGCCGCCGCACGGCAGTGCCGCCTTCGATTCGTCGAGATCAATCCCGTCCACCACGAGGCCACCAGTGATCTCGGAGTTGATCATCAGGGGTACCGCCCACAGGAGGTACCCTCCGGGGCAGAGCGAGAGGAATGGTTCCCCCCAGCGCGCGGTCTGCTCTATGGCCCGCCGTCTCTGGGCCCGGCATCCCGCCTCGTCCCCGCAGCGGCAGGAGGACGCTCCCAACGTGATGTTCCCCTGAGTGTCCGTGGCATAGACCTCGATGCCGGTCTGTCTGCGGTATTCGGAGGCGAGTTGCTCGATTCCTGATTCTGGCATGGCGGAAGACTCTGAGCATTATACAACCTCTTGGAGGAGGCGAAGAGCGGGCAAGCGGCAGGGCTCGCAAGAAAAGGCCCGGCCACAAGGCCGGGCCCGGAAGTGACAGCAGTTCCGGATGACCTAGAACTCCAGTCCCACTGTCATGGAGGCAAAGAAACGTTCGTCGTACATACCGGCCTGAGCGCGGAACGGGGTATCGTGACAGTAGCGGATAGCGGCTCCCAGTTC
The DNA here is from genome assembly GCA_019136435.1 of Armatimonadota bacterium. Lineage (GTDB taxonomy): Bacteria > Armatimonadota > UBA5829 > DSUL01 > DSUL01 > JAGVUD01. Next base: position 1,562 of record JAGVUD010000343.1, read on the forward strand.
ATCGCCGTTCCATTCCGCCAGGACCGCCCATGTGCTGTTCAGAAAGAGCTCCGCGCCGCCGATGATCTCATCGTCGAATGCTCCCGCGCCGTAGCCAACGTGCAGGCGCAGGAAGGTCGCATCATCTTCAAGCGCACTGGGCGGGGCGAGCAGGTCCGTCGAAACGATCGCATAGAACGTGTCCTCGACCTGGTCGAGAACATCCATCAGGCCCACCCCGATCTGCACCCGGTCCCAGTTGCTGGGGATGATGTTGGCCTTCACGTTAGCAATGATCTCATCGTCACTGCTGCTCAGATACGCCGCGCCGACTTCAAGACCGGATATCAGGCCGTAGTTGACTGAGGCAGAGTCGCTGTCGCGTCCGAAGAACGCCCCAATCTGCGCCTCTCCCTTCGGAGTGACATATGCCGTGGGCACTGTAATCAGCCCCGTCGGTCCAAATGCCGTGTTCATCCGCGAGGAGACCGCGCTGTCGTCGTCAGCGATTGCCTGCTGCGACGCGCAGAAGAGCATCACTCCCGCACAGACAATCAGCAATGTACAAGCCGCCAAACGTCCTGTTTTCAAGGTTAGTCCTTTCTCGCCGGGTTTCTGGCGACCGGCGCAAACACATAATACACCACACACGGCAAGCATTCCTCCATTTCGTGCCTGTGAGGGTCCGGAGTGCCGTTTCATCCCGCGAACGGGTTGTTCTGTCTTTCCTGCCCCACCGTTGTCATCGGGCCGTGTCCCGGGAGAATCAGAGCGGTGTCAGGAAGCGTCAGAATCCTGCTTCGTATGTTTTCGATCAGTCTTTCGTAAGATACCCTCGCCCCGCCAGCCGATCCGGCGAACAGGGCATCGCCGACGGCGGCCACCGGCGGCGCCCCTTCGAATCCCGTAACGACAAACGTCAGCCCGCCGGGGCTGTGACCGTCGGTCTCCCGGACCTCGACCGAAAGGGATCCGAGCGCGATCTGCTCGCCATCCGCCACGAAATGCGCGCCCGGCGCCGGTTCCTTCCGGGAGGCGATTACGCGCGGTTTGAACTCGCTCCTGATCGGGTCGAGAATCGCGATGTGGTCGCGGTGCGTGTGCGTCAGCGCCATGGCCTCCAAAGCCAAATCCTGCTCCCGGATGAGCTGACGGATGGCGTTGGCGTCCGTGCCGGTGTCAAACAACATGGCTCGCCGGGTCTGCCTGTCCCAGACGAGATACGCGTTGACCGGGTATCCCGAGTAGGAGGATTCAAGCACGTGCACGCTGCCCCATAGCTCAAGGTTGACGGGCGCCGGGCGATACTCATCGCGCGCGATGGCAGCGAGCGCCTCGCCTCTCAGACCCAGCGCGCACGCAAGACGAAGGACAGCAGCCTCGTCCGGCACGAGCCGGCCGCTCTCCACATCGGCCACCTGCCGCGATGACAGCCCCGCGGCGTCTGCAACTGCCGCCTCGGTCAGGTTGAGCCCCCGCCGCGCTTTGCCAACGATATCACACAGGCCGTCTTCCAGCGATCTCATCTTCAGTCTACCCCCGCTTCAGCCAGAAACGCGGCAAAGAAAGTTCGGGCGCGCCGGAACTCCAACCGGCGGAACGCCCGTAAAGAGAATAGAACATTGGAACCTTACTCTCCTTTCAGATGATATCTTGAGCCGCCCTGCTACCGTGCTGTGGTCAAGATTCGCCCGCCGGGTAACACCGGCGGGTTTTTCTTGTACGGGAGCACCAGCGCCGGGGACGCTACTCGCTGATGCGTGAGAACTGAACGATCGTGACCGTGTCGAGGGGCGTGATAGCACGGGCATAAAGGCGTGACAGGAGAGTGATCAGGTCGTCGATGTGGCGGAACTCTGAGTTCTCCTTCTCGATCTCTCGCCGCGTGAGTTCCTGGATGGGTTTGACGGTGACATCGTCTATGATCGCGCAGAACAGCTTCTGACGCGGGCCGAAACGCTGTCCCACGGTCACCCACACAAGCTGCCCGGGCTGGTATTTGGCCGTCTTGTCGCCGAGGCGGATCGTTGCGGTCTTGCGCCCCTTGCGGAGCACATCGCCGTACAACTCTGTATAGAAATTGATCGCAAAATTAGGCATGCATCCATCGCGCCGGCCGGATCCTGCCCTTCGCCGACGTGCCATTCTACCTGTCGCTTTCTGGCCCTGTCAACAAGCATCGCCGTTGTGCGTGCGCTGTCTGTAAGCGCCTCACTCGGCTTTGAGTTACAATAGG
>JAGVUD010000182.1 GCA_019136435.1 Armatimonadota bacterium
AGCTGACTGCCCATGGTGCGGCCGTGGAAGGCGTTGTGGAACGTCACGAAGACGCGCTTGCCGGGGCCGTGCCTGCGCAGGCCGCGCGTGCGGGCGAGCTTGATGGCGGCCTCGCACGCCTCAGACCCGGTCGTCAGCAGAAACACGCGCGAAAGAGGGGCGGGAAGCAGCCCTGTCAGCTTTGCGGCGAGCTTTGCGCGCGTGCCGGTGGGGAAGTTGTAGGCGTGATACAGACCGTGGGTGGCCGTATCGGCAATCGCCCGCACGATCTTCGGATGATGGTGCCCCGAGGCAGTGACGAGCACGCCGGAGCTGAAGTCAATCCACTGATTCCCGTACGGATCGCGGAGCAGGCTCCCGTCGCCGCTGTCCCAGAGAACAGGCGGCTGCCCGCCCATCGAGCGCGGCTCGGACGCCCTGAGCTGTTCCAGAACCGGAACAGACTCGGGCACGGGTATGGCGGTCTGGATTCTGCGATACTTCGTGCTGACCGGCTCAACCGCGCAGGGGGTCAGCGGGAATTCTCTTGTGGCCAATGCTAGTCCTTCCTGATGGTGCAACACAGGCGGCGAAGCCCGCGAGGCGGCGCTCGCGCGCCCTCCGAAGGGTGTATTCTGCGCCGGCGGCGAATCTCCTGTCCGAAGCGGAGTTGCAGACGCGGAAGGATAACAGGGCGCGCGCGGAGCATACTACAGATGGACCACCGGGTCTGAAGGAGACCGGATGAACGCACTGAGAGCTGGCGCAGCGAGAGTAGTCATTACCCCGCCCATCGGCACGCCCCTGGCAGGCTATTTCGAGCCGAGGCCGAGCACGGGCGTGCTCGACGACCTGCACGCTCACGCGCTGGTGCTCGGGAACGGACAGCAGGCGGTGGCGCTTGTCTCGTGCGACCTCATTTCCATCAAGCGCTCCACTGTGCTGGCGATTCGGCGGCAGATCACCACGCGCACAGGGATTCCACCGGGCAACATCCTCATCTTGTGCACGCACGCCCACACCGGACCCTACACGAGCGCCACGTTCGGCGGCGTCATGAACGAAAGCTACCTGGAGGGCCTGACGGATCTGGTGGCGGGGGCGGTGGAGAAAGCCTGGTCCGCCCGTCAGAGCGCGCAGATCAGCTTCAGCACGGGGACGGTGGAGGGCATCGCGTTCAACAGGCGCTTCCGCATGCGCGACGGACAGGTGCGCACGAACCCCGGCATCGGGAACCCCGATATTGCCGGGCCCGTGGGGCCGGTGGACACGATGCTGGGCGTCATATCGGTAACAGGCCCGGACGGAAAGCCCGCCGGGGCGTGGATCAACTACGCGGTTCATGCGGACGTGGTGTCGGGAGACAAGATCTCGGCGGACTATCCGGGGGCGCTGGGAGCGGCGATGCGGCGCGAGTTCGGCGACGAGTTCGTGAGCGTGTACGCGAACGGCGCGTGCGGCAACACGAATCATATTGACACCTCCGGCCCGTCGAAGCAGGGAGGGTCCGAACACGCCCGGCGCATGGGCGAGGCGATTGCGGGCGAGGCGGCGCGGGTCATACGGTCCGGCGCTCCGGGGGCTCTGCGCGGCATACAGACGTCGTCCACGGAGCTTCGCATTCCCCTGCGCGAGATATCGGCGGAGCAGATAGCCTGGGCCGAAGACATACTGAGGCAGGCGGGCGCGGGCACGGGCGGCGCGCTTACGAGCGAGGATCTGGGCGCGCCTTCGGCGGATGTCGTCTATGCGCGGGAGACGCTCGAGGTGGCGCGCCAGCGGGCAGAAGAGCCGGAAGCGATTGTGGAGGTGCAGGTAATCGTTCTGGGCGACACGGCTATTGTGGCGTTCCCCGCCGAAGTGTTCGCGGAGATCGGGCTTGAGGTGAAGGCGAAGTCGCCCTTTACCCACACGTTCGTGGCGTGCTACGCTAACGGCATAGTGGGCTACATCCCCACGCAGGCGGCCTTCTCGGAGGGAGGCTACGAGGTAAGGACAGCGAGAAGCAGCAAGCTTGTCCCGGAAGCGGCCGGGATGATCACATCGGCCGCGCTGGGGCTGCTGGAGAGGATGAGGCGCACGTCATGAGCTTTGTCATTCAGTGCGAGTGCGGTCAGCAGATGACCGTGGAAGACCAGCATGCCGGCCAGAGCGCCATGTGCGTCAACTGCCGCCGGACGATACAGATTCCGGAGAGGCCGGCCGTGCCCGGCGAGGTGGTGATGGTTCGCCCATCGCCCGGCGGCGTCCCGTCTCCGCCGGTTCCCACGGGACCAGGCGCGGCGGGGGGCGGGTGGATGAAGCCTCACCGCGCGGGTCTTGTGCTGACCCTCGGAATACTGGGGCTGGTCTTCTCCTGCTGTTGCTGCGGAGGGATATTCTTCGGGCTGCCCGCCCTGATTCTCGGCATCAACGATATGAACGAGATGAAGGCCGGACGGATGGACCCGGCGGGGTATTCGATGACGATGACCGGAGCAGTCTGCGCAGGCATCTCACTGGCGCTGTCGCTGTTTGGGTCCCTCTGGACCCCGTTTCTGGGCATAAGGGGCGGTATTCCGTTGAACGAGGGCGGCTTCCACTGGCCTTTCTAAACTGCTGAAACCGGCGCGATCTTGACCGCGCGACGGCGCTCATGCGGCCCCGGATCGGCGGGGCCGCGGCCCCCGTGCGTTCGTGAAATTTGACACTTTGCCCGGTCTGTGATACCCTCCTCCTTGCACAAACAACCTAACCCACACTCCCGGTAGAGCCGTCCGGCTCACCTTCCCTTCGCTCGATTTCCCATTTCAACACACTCGCCCGTGGGGTTATTGCGCGAATCGCCGGGAGAAGTCCCAAATAAACTAAGAGGAGGGGAACGTCATAGTAGTGCATCAAAACATAAGAAGAA
>JAGVUD010000424.1 GCA_019136435.1 Armatimonadota bacterium
CAGATACACGCCGTTCGCCGCACCGTCCAACGTCAGCGCCGTAGCCGCCAGCCCCATGCTGAGCCCGCCGACCGTCGGCGTCCTTCTTCGGCTTCAGCTAGTCCAGCAGCCACTTAGCGCATTGGGCGCGCAGTGCAGGAGGCATCTCCTCGCTCCGCATGAACTGGTGGACCACCTCCTGCGGCGTGACCCCGTACTTGCGGCACAGGTACACGATGTGCGGCGACACGTCGTCGCCCTTCGTGAACTCGAACACCGCCCGATGATCGACCGGAACTACTCTGCTCCCAGTCCCGGAAAGACTGCCAGCCGAGCGGTTCTTCTCGGACTGGCGAATCTTGCCGAACTCGTTGTACGTGACCGCCGGAGCTGGCCTCGCCATAGCCTAGACCCTCGTCTGCCGCCAACCGATGTAGTCGATCAGCGCGACCTTCTGGACCGCCGACGTATTGGTCACGTTGATGACCGGGTACAGCACCGTCGTGCTCGCCGGCAACCCCGTCCCGACGTACCGGGCGACCTCCGAGCCGTCCACGTAGAAGTACACCGTCCCAGAACCGCTAACCGCGCCCATCGCGATCCTGATACCGAGCACCGAGTCCGCCGCGTCCGTGTGGTCAGCGCCCGTGTCCGTGTCCAGCACCGCCGCCGAGCCCGTGTAGATCACCGCGTCCCAGTTGGCGTCCCCGTCCTTCGACAGATACACGCCGTTCGCCGCACCGTCCAACGTCAGCGCCGTAGCCGCCAGCCCCATGCTGAGCCCGCCGACCGTCGGCGTCCTAGCCAGTGTGGAAACCGTCGCCACCGCCAGCTTAGCCGTGATCTCGGTGACCGTGTTCACCGCGAGCATGATGCAGCCAGCCGTACCGATCAGCCCGCCGCCGTGCGTGCTGGTCGCGTCGCCCGTCACCAACTGCGCGTACCCGCCGTTGATCGTGTCGATCGCCGTCACCGCCGCCGTGCCTCCGGCCGTGTGGTTGACCGGCGTCCACTCCGTCGATGCGACCTCGCGATCGCTGAGAAAGTCGTAGAACGCGCCGAAATAGCGCGGCCCTGCGTTCGGGAAGTACTCCCAGAGTTGTCCTGCGTATGTCACTTGTTGCCTACCTCGCTACCCTCGCACACCAGGCGCGAGGCCAGATCGTCCTGCCCGGCGACCACCAAGGCCGTCCGTAGCCACTCCGAAACCTCTTTGATCCGCTCGTACTGGTCCTTCGACGTGTAGAACACGAACACAGCCGCGTTCTTCAACGGCCAACCCAGCCGAATGCCGAACCTGACGCGGGTCCTCACTTGCACCGGCCTCCGCCCTTCCTGCCCTTGCGCTTAGCTATCTAGACCTCCACTCCCAGCGCCGCGAACGCACCGGACAACGCCCCCGCCACGAACCGCCGCCACACCTTCCAGAGACAGAACTTCTTGCGGTCCGACTTCGCCCAAAGCAGGACGTTCTGCAGCGCGCCGATACCGCCCCCGATGCCCGCGCCGACCAGGATCCGCTGCCAGTTCATCGCCCACCCCTCATCGCGTCCTCAGCCTCCTCGACCACTTCCGGACAGGCGTTGCATTCGTGAGAGAACCGAACAATCAGCGCCGCCACATCCTCGATCGTCGCAACGACGTGAACCTTCTGCTCCTCGACGCCTTCCGTATTCCAGAACGTCCGAACCACCACGTACCCGCCGAACGCCTCGTGGATCGCATAGTCGGGATTCTCGAACGCATCCAACCTCACGGCCTAGCCTCCATGTGCGACTTGAGACGCTCCTCGATCCGGGCCAGCGACTCCTGGATCTGCGCGTACTGCTCATCGCGGGCCTGCCGCGCCTCGTGCGACCATTGCCCGCCCTTCAAGTCGATCCGCTCGATACCGCGGCCCTGCTCCCACACCTGCGCCTGAATCGCGGCAGACCAACCGCCGAGGGCGAAAGCCCCTATCACGGCCCACACGACGACCTTCTTGACGAAGCCGATCAGTTCGGCCCGAATCCCATCGACCTCTTCCTTGAGCCGGCAAAGCAGCTCGTGCTCTTGAGCCGTCACGATGAGAGGCCTCCAAGATCGATGTAGCCATGCCGAACGTGGGTAGCCATGTTGTTCTCGTGCCTCTCCCGCCGATACACGCCGTCGCCCTCGCGGGACCCGGCCTTGTTGGTGTTGCCTTCGATCGTCTTGATGGTCGTACCAACCACCTCTGTGACAAAGCCTATGTGCCCGTGTGCCCCGTCCAACCAAAAGAACAGCCGCCCGCGCTCCGGATGCCTCTCGAGCCTGCCCTCACGCTCAGCCCACAAGACCCAATCCCGCACGGCAGCCCGACGTTTGGGGAGCCGCTCTTTCGGGCATCCAGCCTCCAGCAGACACCACGAAACCAGCGCCGCGCACCACGGATATCCAACCCCCAGGCCGACGCTCCTGAGAAAGCGGGCTATCCACGGCCCGGCATTGATGCCGTGCTCTCTGACGCCGACCTTCGACGCCGCCTGCGCCAGCGCGCGCTCCGGGATCGGCAGCGCGGCGTACTGCCGATCAGTCAGCCACACGACAGGGCTCTTCATGGCGTGGTCGCCGGGATTTCGGCTCCCGGCGGGCCGTGCGTCGGCTCGCTCCGTCTTGCGAGGAGGAGATCAGGCTGGAGTTCGCCCGTTGGTTGTCTGTTGCCGGAGAGCCTCCGCAAAACGACCGCGGGCCGACCGATACCGGCCAGCCCGCTTCAATTCTTCTCCGCACTCCAGGCAGCCCCTACCTATGGCTGCCGACAGTAACGACGCGCACAAACGGCGGAAAGTTCCGCCTATTTCTGATAATCAACATAATCTATTGCTTTTGCCTGACCCGTCTTTTCTTGTCTGTGATGATTAAAATACGTT
>JAGVUD010000341.1 GCA_019136435.1 Armatimonadota bacterium
GGAGTGATGACCGGCGGCCAGACACCCTCAGATGACGGAACCCCGCAAACCCTCCTCCTCCCCGGATGCCAGAAGCGCCTACTCCGTCAGGGGTCATCACCGCTTCGCGCCGGGGTGGAGGATTTGTCATGCGTCGCGTGACGGAGGCCGCGAAGCAAGGCCTGGCCAAGGGCATTGTGTCCCGTCCCATACCGAACAAACAGGAGCAAACTTCAATGAGTGAGCCGAAACTTGTCCAGACCGGAGACCTTCTGACCATCTCGACCGACGCCCCCGTCACCGTGCCCCTGTTCGCCATCAAGACCCGCAAGGAGCTGTGCGACTGGATGTGGTATCTCGGCACCCAGCCGGGGATCGATGCTGACATGCTCCTCGGGTTCCTGGAGCGTGTCCACGAGTACAAGGGCTGGCCGCTGGGAAGCCGGAAGGACGACGGCGACGAGGGGGAGCGGGAGTAGACGGGGGCGCACAGGCCACGTCTGCGAGTCCGGTTGCCTTGCATGGGCGGGTTGACACCCGCCCTCTTTGTGTCAACCCCATCACCCCATGCCCATAGGAGGCGTGACATGGCTCTCTCTGATGCTTTCGGTGTGGACGCGGCCCGCAAAAACCGCCTGCGGATGCTCGATAAGTTCAAGAACTCGAAAAGCTATCTCATGGATGACGAAGAGTACGCCTTTGCCAAGCAGCAGGGCTGGACGGACGCCGAGCTGGCCATGAGCCGTCCCAAGCCGGCTGCCCCACCGGCCCCCACGGCCCCTGCCGCACAGCAGCCGGCGGCGCGGAACCCACGTGCATACCGTCCGGGGATCAACGGATCGTATGCCCCCGTGACCTCCCCGCTGCTGTTCGCCGCGCGCGACGCCAATGTCGCCCGCATGACCGACCCGAACCGCCCCGGAGGGCCGACGCTGAACTACCTGCGCGGATCGGCGGAAGACCCCAACAGGAGGGTAAGCGGCCAGGCGTTCATGCGGCAGATGATGGACGCCAACCGCGAGTACGGACTGCGGCGTCAGCAGATGAAGTCGGAGGCCGACGTGGGCGTTGCAGAGCAGGAGGCCATCGGCCAGCGCGACCTCGGGGCCACGGCGGCGCAGGCCAAGGCGCAGGCGGACGCCCTTGCTACACGCGGGGCCTTTGCCACCGCGAAGATGCAGGACAAGACTGCACAGAGGGGGCAGGACTTTACGCGGGAGACCGAGCTGGCGCGCATTGCATCCACGGAGCGCACGGAGGCCGGCAAGGCGTGGTATGCGTGGAATGAGAATGAGGCGAAGCTGAAGAATGCCACGGAGCTTGAGCGGATGCGCCTTGAGGCCGAGCAGGTCAAATACATGACCGCGTTCATCACGGCGCTTGGCGCAGACAACAAGCGATTGCGGGACTTGGACGAACAGAAGACCGCAACACTGGTGGACAAGATGACATCGCTGAAAGCGCGCATCCCCGACCTTACCGGCCAGGAGGCGGCGTCTGCCGCGTCAATGCTCCTCACCGACACGCCGGAGCAAGTAGAGAAGAAGATACTCCAGAATCGGTAGGCGTCGTCGCCGCATGGCCCTCCTCCACCTTCTCCCATCACGCCGCAGGTGACGCATGAGCCGGTCGAACCTCTGGAGCCTTGTTGAAGAGAACGAGCGCCGCATCCGTGGCGCTCTTTCGCTTGAGGCCGAGAAGGAGGAGGAGCCGCCGCCCGTTGACATGGCCCGGAGCATTTCCGGGTTGAAGCGCAACGGGCTGTGGCAGGCGTTGGACAACGACACGCGCAAGAGTGTGTTGTCTGCGCTGAAGAGCGGGGTTCCGCTAAGCACCTTCGAGCCGGAGGCTGGCTTCCTCTCCGACCGCAACGACCCAGAGGCCGTACGGGCGGAGCGGTACGCCAACGACCTGCTCACGGCAAGGGACAAGGCGTGGGAGGCCATCCAGCAGGACGACCCCGCCCTCCGCACCTTCACCAGCCTGCCGTTGGCAGAGCGCCGCGCCCGCGTCAAGGCGCTGATGCCGGAGCAGTTCCGCGAGCGGGTGGACTGGGATGCCAACCTCCTGCCGGGCAAGACCGACCTTGCCGAGTACCGCGACAAGGCCACGATGGACAAGACCGACATCCCGCTTGTCGGCGGGCTGGCGAAACTCGCCGGCATGGCCCGGCAGGCGATTGTCGGCGGGGAGACGGCGGAGGCTCGCATCGCCAGGGGGCAGGCCAACCTCAGCGACATCCACGAGGGGCTGAACAAAGTCCTCGCCCGCGACAAAGAGAACTTCGGGCAGACCAAGCTCACCGCGGCCACGCGGGTCATCGCGCAGAGCATCCCCTTCGCCGCCGAGATAGGCATGGGGTCTGCCACCCGCGTTGCCATGCTCGGAGGGGCCACGCGGTACACCAAGGCCGCCGACACCGCGTATGACGCATGGAAGGCGTCAAGAAAGCTCGGCGCGGCCACCAAGGCGGTCATCGCCGTGGGGAAGGCGGCAGCGGTCACCGGGGCGGCCAGAACGGTCACCATTGGGCTTCCTGCGGTCATTGAAGGCGTCGGCCAGGCCAGGGAGGGGGAGTTTGACGCGGCAGGCGGGCGGCTGGCATGGCTCGCCCCCGCCGACACGCTGGCGCAGGACATCGCCGAGGCGTTTGTCGCGCAGTACATCGAACAGGCCAGTGAGGAAACCGGCAAGGCGCTTGGCGTACTCGCCGGACAGTCCGGCAAGTACCTGCGGAAACTTCCCGGCGTCTCCCGCCTCGTCAACTACGCGGCGCACAACCTCACATCGAAGATACCCGCCAGCATCAAGGCCGCCTACGAAGTCGGGCGCAAGGCCGGGCGGGCGTTTGCCGTGGACGACATCATCGAGGAGATTG
>JAGVUD010000328.1 GCA_019136435.1 Armatimonadota bacterium
ATAGTCCCTCATGCAGTTGTCTCCTGTTTTCAGTCGCTTCAATGTTTCTTCCCCGCCCCGGAGCCGCCCTTGCCCTGCGCCCTCGCGGGCTGCACGAACAGAGAGTCCGGCAGCCCGGTGTTGATCTTGTAGTTCGTAAACGTAAGCTCCGCCCGGCCGCTGTTGCCGGAGTTGCTGGCGGAACCGCTGCCGCGCCGCCGGGACGGCGCCTCGGGCGCGCCCTTGAATGTTACCGTGGTTCTGGCGGGAAGCCAGTACTTGTTCTGCAGCCTGCGGAAGGCGAACACCGTGGTCACGACCCCTCCCTGCTGGCTTGTGCCCGTGAATCCGAGCGGAAGGGCGAGCGCGCTGTCCACAAACAGGCGCAGGCTGACATCCGCCGCACGGACGTCCTTTTTGGCACGAAGGGCGTACTTGGCGCAACTCTTCCCCTGAAAGGCCGCCGCGCCGAGCGGCTCGAAATCGTAGCTGGCCATCATCTCTTCGATGGGATCCCCGAGATACAGGCCTTCCTCCGGAAGCAGCGCGAATCCCTCCTTCGCCTCCACATGCACGCGGTTGGGACGCTTGTAGTAGAGCGTCATGCGCATATTGCTGACGGCGATCTGCTGCAGCGTGGCGTTCAGCGTGACATCGCAGGTGTAATCTTTCACCCCGGCGAGCCGGGCTTTCATCCGGTTCAGAAGCTGGTCGGCGCCGCAGGGCGCGGCGGCGGCGAGCGCCAGAGCAAGGACGAGCGTGAATCGCATCCAGGCCTTCATGTGAGAATGTCCTTTCTGACGAACACGAACGACGCGATGGCAAAGCAGGCGGCGCAGTAGATGAGCAGCGTGGCGGCGCCCCGAGCGAAGACCTGCGGGTCGAGCGGGATGTCGAACGCCCGCTGGAAGAGGTCGGCATACGATGTGAAAAGATAAGGCTTCACAGCGTGGAAATACGGTATCTCGCCCATGGAGCCGCTCGTCAGCAGGCAGATCATCGTCGCGCCGACGGGAAAGAGCGAGCTGGTCACGAAGACGGAGAACAGGAACGCAAGCGACGTGACGGACAGCAGGTATACGGCGGCCGATGCGTAGGCGATGAGCAGGCGCTGGACGCCTTCCGCCATGCCGAAGTACTTGATGCCGCCCCCGTAGCTGACCAGCCCGCCCTGTCCGAAGACGGCCCACCCCAGCAGATAGGCCGAAACCGCGAGGAATACGGGCAGACACACTGCGTAGACAAGCGCGACCAGATACTTGGCAAACAGGATGCGGAAGCGGTCAACCGGGCGCGCGAGCAGCGTTCTCAGCGTTCCGTCGGCGGCTTCGCCCGATATCTGGTCGCCCGCGACCAGGCTCACAAACAGAGGCATAAAGAGGAACACCGTTGGGGGCATCACCGCCCGCGCACTGAACGAGGCATTGACGGGAGAGCCGATGACGCTGATGTTCCCGGCGCCGATGAAGCCGGTGAACTCCCCTTCGATACCGCCGTACTTGAGCCCGATGACCGTGGGGATGAGGATGGCAAGCATCCCGAGCGGCCCGATGTACGTCCGCCCGCGGCGCAGCAGCTTTCCCAGTTCCATTGCCGCCAGCCTCGGGACGCTCACGCCTTCTCCTCTCTCATAACCTTGAGGTAGAAGTCCTCCAGCGACTGGCGCCGCCCCTCGATGGCGCTCACATTGAAGCCCTGCTCAACGAGCAGGCGGTTCAGGCCCGCAATCGCGCCCTGCTGCGCGCTGAGGGCAAACCTGGACCCGTCCACCCACAGCACCGTGACCCCGTCCTGCCGCGAGAGCAGATCGGCCGCCTCGCTGGCGCGGTCCACCTCGAACTCGACCTGCCCGGCCCCCAGTATCTCAGGAACCGCGCCCCGCGAGATGACCCGGCCCCTCGAGATCATCGCGACGTGCGTGCAGACCTGCTCGACTTCGTGCAGCAGGTGGCTGGAGAGGAATACGGTCATGCCGTGCTGGGATGTCAGCGAGCGGATGAGGCCGCGGACCTCGGACACGCCCTCGGGGTCCAGGCCGTTGGTGGGTTCGTCGAGGATCACGAGATCTGGCCGGGGCGTGAGGGCCGAAGCGATTCCGAGGCGCTGCTTCATCCCGTGCGAGTACGCCTTGACCCTGTCATCGGCGCGGGCCGACAGGCCCACGATACGGAGGGACTCCTCGATGTCGCTCTGGGTCACACTGCCCGACAGCCGCCCGAACAATCGCAGGTTATCGCGCCCGCTCATGGAGCCGTAGAACGCAGGGGTCTCGACCATCGCCCCCACCCGCGCGCGCGCCGCCAGACCATGCCGCCGGACGTCGTGACCGAAGATCGCCGCGCTTCCCTCGGAGGGCCGGACGAGGCCGAGCAGCATCCGTATGGTGGTGGACTTGCCCGACCCGTTCGGGCCGAGGAAGCCGAACGACTGCCCGCGCTCCACCTGCAGGTCCAGGCCCTGGACCGCAGTCTGGCGGCGAAATCGCTTCGTAAGTCCTGAAGTCTGGATGCAGATGCCGGTCAACGACGTGATTCAGTTCTGGTGCACCGCAAACGAATCGTCCGCGGCTGCCCGCGCGAGCCTCGCGTAGGCAAGGAGAAGGTCGTGGCGGGAGTCCACCAGTTTTGTCTGTGCCACAGTCAGAGCAAGCTGGGCATCGGTCACCTCGATGGGCGCGCTGACGCCGTTTTCGTAGCGGACGCGGGCGAGCCTCATTCCTTCCTCAGCCTGACCCACAACGGCTCGTGCGGAGTCCAGGCGCTTCCGGGCGTTCTCGATGCTCACATACGCCTGCTCGACTTCGAGGCGGATGGTGAGTTGTGTCTGTGCGCGGGCGGCCTTTGCGGAACCTGCCGCGGCGCGCGCCTGCTCGAC
>JAGVUD010000289.1 GCA_019136435.1 Armatimonadota bacterium
AAGTGAAGCCGATAAGGATCAGGGCAAGCACGAGCATTCGGCGCGGCCAGTGTGTCGAAGATGGTCTGGATGGGTATGAATGAATCATTGCTGGAATTCGATTGCGGGATTCACGAGTATACTGCGATAGAGGGTCTTTTGCCAAGCCGCTCGCCGTTCGCGAGTTCGCCGGGCAAGCATGCTGGAGGATCACAAAGCTTGAAATATCGCACACTGGGAAGAACAGGATTGCAGGTGTCCGAGATCGGGCTCGGCGCGCTGGAGGTCGGGCGCAGATGGGGCATACCCTCACTGGACGACCCGGGGAACCCGCCGGACGAAGCAGCCGCCGTCCGGTTTCTGAACGATGTCCTCGACAGCGGCGTGAATCTGATTGACACGGCTGCCGCATACTGGCTCAGCGAGGAGCGCATCGGCAAGGCTCTCTCAGGCCGCCGGAGCGAGTTCGTGCTGGCCTCCAAGTGGGGAGAGTGGTGCGACGAGTCGGGCTCCGTCTACGACTACTCTCCGGCCGCCATGTGGAAGTTTCTGGACTCAAGCCTTACAAAGCTGAACACAGACGTCATTGACCTCTACCAGATCCACTCCGCGCCGCTCGAGGTCATCCAGAGCGGGGAAGCCCTCGCGGAGATGCAAAAAGCGCGCGAGCAGGGCAGGATTCGCTTCATCGGGCTGTCGTGCGGGGAGGCCGAGGCGCTCGCCGCAATCCAGTCCGGAGGCTACGACACTATCCAGATCAGCTACAACGTGCTCGGCCGCTCAATGGAGAACCGCGTGCTGCCGATGGCGCTCTCGGCAAATATGGGCGTCCTGATAAAGGACGGCCTGGCGGCTGGACGGCTTACGGACAAGATTCACCGGCTCGGCGGCGAGCACGCCGCGCTCAAGGAACGGGTGGCGGCCCTGCAGTCTCTGGCCGAAGGGTGGGCGATGAGCCTGAACGAACTGGCCCTGCGCTTCGTCCTCAGCAATCCTGCCGTATCCAGCGTCATCGCGGGCACACGCTCGGGCGCGCACCTTCTGGACAACATCAGGGCATCGGACGGCCGCCTGCTGACGCCGGAGCAGATGCAGGCTCTGGAAGGTGTTGCCTGAGACGATGGCGGCAAAGCCCAACCGGCTCATCAACGAAACCAGCCCCTACCTGCTGCAGCATGCCCGCAACCCTGTGGACTGGTACCCCTGGGGCGAGGAGGCGTTCCACGCTGCACGGGATCTGGACAGGCCCATCTTTCTCTCCATCGGCTACAGCAGCTGCCACTGGTGCCACGTAATGGAGCGCGAGAGCTTCGAGAACTCCGAGACAGCCGCGCTTCTCAACGAGCACTTCATCAGCATCAAAGTGGATCGCGAAGAGCGCCCGGATGTGGACGAGGTCTATATGCAGGCCGCCCAGCTTCTGACCGGCGCGGGCGGATGGCCGCTCAGCGTCTTCCTGAAGCCCGACCGCGAGCCGTTCTTCGCCGGGACGTACTTCCCTCCAAAGGGTGCCTACGGGCGGCCGGGATTCGGCTCGCTGCTGCTGCGAATCGCCGAGCTCTGGCGCAGCCGCCGCGCCGACGTGGACGCCAGCGCGGCAGGAATCGCGGCGGCAATCCGGCAGGGGCTCCAAAGCTATGCCCGGCCGGGCAGCGTGGACTGGAGCGTGCTCGAAAAGGCCGCGGCCGATCTCGAACGCGGCTACGACCCCGCCGAAGGCGGCTTCACCGGCGCCCCCAAGTTCCCTCCATCCATGTCGCTGCGCCTTCTGCTCCGAGAGCACAGGCGCACAGGGTCCGCCCCGCTCCTCGACATGGTGACCCGGACGCTCGATCGCATGGTGCGCGGGGGAATCTTCGACCAGATCGGCGGCGGCTTTCATCGCTACTCGACCGACGACCGCTGGCTGGTGCCGCATTTCGAGAAGATGCTCTACGACAACGCGCTCATGACGGTCGCGCTGCTTGAGGCCTGCCAGGTGACGGACCGCCCGGATTTCGCCGAGGCCGCGCGGAGCGCGCTGGGTTTCGTCCTGCGCGAGATGACCGCGCCGGAAGGCGGCTTCACCAGCGCTCTGGACGCGGACAGCGAGGGCGAGGAGGGGCGATTCTACGTCTGGACCCCGTCCGAGGTGAGCAGCGTCCTCGGAGACGAGGACGGGCTGCTGTTCTGCGGCTTCTACGATATCACGGAAGACGGCAACTTCGAGGGAGGCCGCAGCATCCCCCACGCCGTGCAGGATCTTGCCTCGCGCGCTGGTGAGATGGGGCTCGCCCCCGAAGACCTCGAAGCGCGGCTGGCCGCCATGCGCGCGAAGCTGCTCGAAGCCCGCTCGCTGCGCGTTCGGCCCGCCCTCGACGACAAGGTGATCGTCGCATGGAACGGCCTGATGATCGGCGCGATGGCCATGGGCGGGCGCGTTCTCGGAGAGACGGCGTTTGTCGAGGCCGCGCGCATAGCCGCCCGGTTTGTCCTGTCGCTGGCCGTCGAGGGCGGAGCGCTCGCGCATAGCTGGCGCGCGGGAGCGTGCAGCGGTCCCGCGTTTCAGGACGACTACGCCTGCCTCATCAACGGGCTGATTGACCTCTACGAGGCCGATTTCGATGGCCGCTGGCTTCTGGAAGCGGCAACGCTCGCCGAAGCCATGCTCGAGCGGTTCCGCGACCCGGACGCCGGGGGCTTCTTCCTGGCCGAGCCGTCGCACGGCACGCCGCTCGCGCGCTCCAAAAGCCCGACCGACGGCGTCACGCCTTCGGGCAACTCATCGGCCGCTCTGGGTCTGGCCAGGCTGTCGCGCTTCCTTGCGCGCGCGGACCTCTGGGGCGCGGCTGTCGAGACAATCGGCGCTCTCGGGGGGATGGCGGCGCAGGCG
>JAGVUD010000146.1 GCA_019136435.1 Armatimonadota bacterium
AGGGTACCGCCATCAGCAAGAGGTGAAATCCAATGTCAGACAACACTTTCAAGCATAACGCGCCGGTGAACCGGCTGAGAGCGTCGCTTCCGAAGATCGGCATCCGGCCGACGATTGACGGGCGCCAGCGAGGCGTCAGGGAGTCGCTGGAAGACCAGGTGATGGGAATGGCGCGCACAGCCGCGGAGTTCCTCTCGGAGAACGTCACTCACGCATGCGGGCTTCCGGTCGAGTGCGTCATCGCCGACACCTGCATCGGAGGGGTGTCCGAGGCCGCAAAATGCGCGGAGAAGTTCGCGCGGGCGGGCGTGGGGCTGTCGCTCACCGTCACTCCCTGCTGGTGCTACGGCGCCGAGACGATGGACATGGACCCGCTCATCCCGAAGGCGATCTGGGGCTTCAACGGCACCGAGCGGCCCGGAGCGGTGTATCTCGCCGCGGCGCTTGCGGGGCACTCCCAGAAGGGTCTTCCGGCGTTCGGAATCTACGGGCGTGACGTGCAGGACATCGGCGACACGTCCATCCCCGCCGACGTGCGGGAGAAGATGCTGCGCTTCGCGCGGGCCGGGCTGGCGGCGGCGACCATGCGCGGGGCGTCGTACCTTGCCATGGGCGGGGTTTCGATGGGCATCGCGGGCTCTATCGTCAACAATGATTTCTTCGAATCCAGCCTGGGGATGCGCGTGGAATCGGTGGACCTGACCGAGTACACCCGCAGGATGGACGAGGGCATTTTCGACCCGGAAGAGTTCCGGCGGGCGCTGGCGTGGGCGAAGGCGAACTGCAAAGAGGGCCTCGACCCGAACGAGCCGGACAAGCAGAAGACGCGCGAGCAGAAGGACGCGGACTGGGAGTTCTGCGTGAAGATGGCGATCATCGCGCGGGACCTGCTGAACGGCAACCCGAAGCTGGCCGAGCTGGGCTTCCCCGAGGAGGCCGAGGGGCATAACGCCATCGCCGGGGGCTTCCAGGGCCAGCGACAGTGGACGGACCATTTCCCGAACGGCGACTTCATGGAGGCGATACTATGCTCGTCGTTCGACTGGAACGGCATCCGGCAGCCGTACATCGTCGCCACCGAAAACGACAGCCTGAACGGCGCGACCATGCTGTTCGGGCACCTGCTGACGGGCACGGCGCAGATGTTCTCGGACGTGCGCACGTATTGGAGCCCGGAGGCGGTAAAGCGCGTGACCGGCCACGAGATGACAGGCGCGGCGGCGGGCGGGGTGCTGCACCTGATCAACTCGGGAGCGAGCGCGCTGGACTGGAGCGGGCAGCAGACCGAGGGCGGAAAGCCGGTCGTCAAGCGCTTCGCGGATGTGACGCCGGAGGAGGTTTCGGCGTGCCTGGCCCAGACGCGCTGGTGCGCGGCCAGCCTGGGCTACTTCAGGGGCGGCGGGTTCTCGTCGGAGTTTCTGACAAAGGGCGGAATGCCCTGCACCATGGCCAGGCTGAACATCGTGAAGGGGCTGGGGCCGGTGCTGCAACTCGCGGAAGGGGTGACGGTTGACCTTCCGACCGAGGTGGGCAAGGTGCTGATGAACCGCACCGACCCGACCTGGCCGACGACCTGGTTTGCGCCGCGGGCGGCGGGCTCGGGGGCTTTCCGGGACGCGTATTCGGTAATGAACAACTGGGGCGCGAACCACGGGGCCGTCTGCTACGGACATGTGGGGGCCGATCTGATCGCGCTGGCCTCGATTCTGAGGATTCCGGTGGACATGCACAACGTGCCCGAGGAGCAGGTGTTCCGCCCGAGCGCGTGGGCGAGGTTCGGGGCGCTCGATTTGCAGGGCGCCGACTACAGGGCCTGCGCGGCGTACGGGCCGCTCTACGGGCGGCGCTAGGAGAATCAATGCGTCTGTTCGGGAACCGCCGCGCGAGCCGCGCGAAGCAGGAGCCGAAGCCGCTTCTGGAGTTGCACGACCTGACGAAGATCTACCGGCAGGGGCGGGTGGAGGTGCCCGCCCTCACCGGTGTGACGCTGAAGGTGTGGCCGGGCGAGTTCGTGGCGATCATGGGACCGTCCGGCTCGGGCAAGAGCACGCTGATGAACATGATCGGCTGCCTTGACCGGCCCACGAGCGGGAAGTACCTGCTGGACGGCTCGGACGCGGGGCAGATGAGCGATGCGCGCCTGGCGGACATCCGCAATCGCAAGATCGGTTTCGTGTTCCAGAGCTTCAACCTGCTGGGACGGATGAACGCCATCCATAACGTGATGCTGCCGCTGATGTATTGCAGGGGCCCGCGTCCTCCGCGCAGCGCCGCGCGGCACGCGCTCGAAACCGTGGGGCTTGCCCACCGCGTGAAGCACACCCCGATGGAACTCTCGGGCGGCGAGCAGCAGAGGGTGGCCATCGCCCGCGCGCTGATCAACGACCCGCCCATCATCTTCGGCGACGAGCCGACGGGCAACCTGGACACGAAGAACAGCGTGGAGATTATGGCCGTGCTCCAGCGCCTGAACGATGCGGGCAAGACGATTGTGATGGTGACGCACGAGCAGGAGATAGCGGAGCATGCGAAGAGAATCCTGCGCTTCAGAGACGGCAAGCTCGAGTCGGACGAGCAGGTGACCGCGCGTCGCGTCGCCGTGCCTGCTTCGGCGGCCACTCAGAGCGGCGCGGCGGCGGGATAGAGCGCGGGACACACCACCTTCGTCCCGGTGGCTGCCCCCGCCGCCACGTCGCCTAGCCCCTTGTGGGCGTCGCGTGGCCGAAGCTGTATGCGGCGGGAATGGCGAGTCGCCGCACGCGGTTTCGTCCTTCGGCCCACAAGCAGCCCCCGCGAGTGCTTCGGGTTCGGAGTTCTCTGGAACGAACGGGCCGAAGCACGACGGC
>JAGVUD010000462.1 GCA_019136435.1 Armatimonadota bacterium
GTGTGCCCGCGCTAGTCGTCGACCCGACGAACATCCCGCCGGAGGTGGAGATGAAGGGGCTGCACGTTAGCAACACGGGGCGGCAGACACTCGAAGGCCCCGGTCGAATCGACGACGTGTCGTTGCGGGAGTTTCGTTCGCGGCACCGGCTGCAGGAGCTGGCCTTCGATTTGGCGAAGGAGCTCACGAAGAGCTATCTCGCGCAGCCCGGCTGCACGGTGCCCGCGCAGGTGCTGTTTCCACAGTGCTGCCGGATCGTGCAGCGGTATGTGGAGACGAAGGTCGAGGCCAAGGCGCCGGCCGATGTGAAGGATATCTTCCTCGCTCCGTACTACGGCTGGCTTGTCGAGCGGCTCACGCAGGCGATCCGACCCGACACCACGGCTGGCGAAGCTCCGGAGGTGCCGCGCTATGAGACGAGCCGGGGCCCCGGCTCGACGGCGGATGTGAGCTTCTTCACTTCGCGCGAGGTGAGGGAGGCGCGGAGGTGCCACCTCAACTTCGCTGTGCTCGACACCGGCAAGTGGGAGCAGAGCGCGGTATACTTCATCGACACCCATCCCGCGGTGGAGGCTTTTGTGAAGAACGCCGGGCTGGGTTTTGCGGTGCCATATTTCCACAACGGGGAACCGCACGACTATGTCCCCGACTTCATCGTGAGGCTGAACAAGCCCGAGCCGCTCAACCTCATCGTGGAGACGAAGGGCTACGACCCGTTGCAGGAAGTGAAGGGCGACGCCGCGCGGCGCTGGTGCGCTGCGGTGAACTCCGATGGCCGGCACGGCCGCTGGCGCTACGCGCTCTGCAAAGGTCCGCTGGAGGTGAAGACGCTGCTCGATGGGATCTTGCTGGGGAACGCGTAGGTGAGCCGGTTGCCGAGTTGGAACTCGGCGCTTCCAGGGGGGGCGCGGGCGTAAGCCACCCTCGCCATTTGAGCCGTTGCGCGCCCGATGACGCAAAATCCCGTCCGACCGCGACACGAATTTGCGTCCTCCGGATTCCGCCGGCCGCTTCGTCGTCTGTTGCTCCTCTGCCTCCGTGTTCTCCTCTTCCGAGCCCTCTGTGACCGGCTGGCCGAGGTTGCACAGGGCGTTCTCCAAACTCCGCGGTCAGCGCTCTAGTCTCGTCCAGTCGTCCGGATCGATGCCGGCCTGGGCGAGGATGCGCTTGGCCAGCGACCAGTCGATGTCGCTGCGGTGCGGATTGGGGATCGGGACCTTCCCGCCGGTGAAAGGGTTGCGCATAGCATCGTGCCGGCCGCCCGGGTACGGACCTTCCCAGCCGAGTTCGCGGAAGCGGCGGATGAACTCGCGCCGGCTAACGGGCCTTGGCGGGGCGGCCGAGCTTGTTGGTGCCGCCGACCACCGGCACGTCGTCGCCGCAGCGCAGGGCGAGGAGCAGCCAGTCCTCCAGCGAGGAGATGAGTTCGCGGCGGGCCGCCTCGACCGTCTTGCCCTCGGCCCAGAGACCCTTGAAGCCGGGCAGCGTCGCGAAGTAGCCGCGCTTCTCCATCTTCTCGTAGGAAGCGGTCTCGACGGCCTTGGCGATGTACTCGGTCAGCATGCCGGAATGGGGAATGCATCCTCCGGCGCAGCGCAAGGCGGACCTCGGCATCGGGCGGCCGGGCGCTGGAGGATGGCTGCATTGGCGCTTTCGCCGCCGTGCCGATTCGGCAAGCTCTGGGACATGAAGAAGGAGGCGGCCAAGCAACGGTTGAAGCGGGAGATCGCGGCAGTGATGCGCAGCATGGATTTTGTATCCGGGCATCCGTCGCTCGCGAAAGGCGGGCGCGGGCGGGAGGCTGCGTTGTATGCGGGAATCTACCAACAGCTCGCCCTGGCCTGGGAGCATCTCGCCCTCCAGTGTCGGCACTGGGACGGCTTCAAGAAGAAGCGGGGCGGAGTTCGATGCTGCCCGGTCTGCGGCTTGGTGGAGGGAATGGAAGCGCCGTGGCTGCTGTTGCCTCGCCGCGGAGCCAAAGCCATCGGGCAGCGGACGCGGCCGACGAGCGCCGAGACGTTCGCGTCCAAGACGACGGCGACGGTGCTCGACGATGCCATCGCGTTCCATGGCGCGAAGCTGCGGGTGGCGGTGGCCAATCCCTATCGGAGCGATCTGTTTCGGGATCTGCCGATCACGGTGGCGGCTCACCGCACGGTGACGCTGTCCGAGGACGGCTTCGAGTGCGGCATCGATGAGCACATGGTCCGGTTGCGCACCGAACCGCGGCGGCCGAAAGCGGAACCGCCTTTCGGCGCGTTCCTCTCGGAGATTCCGAGCAAGGTGTTGAAGACCTTTCCTGTGATGGTCGAATACGACCGGCGGGGACGCCTTGTGGGATTGTGCCTGTTCCGGGCGCCGGGGAAGCGGGTGGAATCGGCCGCAGGCAACGGGAAGGCCGGAAGGAAAGCGAAGGCGTGAGTCCTGGCGGATCGAAGGCGGCGACACAATAGGTGCCAACGCTGATGGCCTTGATGGAGGTGCGGGGCCGCTGGGGTGCTGAAAGTTGAAGACGGAAGGTGGAGGCGCTTGCGGAATGTTGAAGATGCCCGCAGGCGGCTGAACGACTCCGTCGTCCAGCTACGATGGAGCCAGGCGCTCTCTGTGCCCTCCTCCGCCTCTGTGTGCTCTGTGAACTGCGGTGTCTTCCTGTTTCTGCACCTCTGGGCCGAGCGGCGCGGTTTGAAGCTGGAGCGCTCGGAGGCGTGAGGCGAGAGTTCGCGGGCGCGATGAAGAAACCCAACCACGAGGAGCGGCAGCGGATGTGCGGGCGCAAGCGGCGGTATGCGTCGCAGGGCGAGGCGCTCAACGCGGCGATGCTGGCCGGCGTGGAGCGGCGCC
>JAGVUD010000449.1 GCA_019136435.1 Armatimonadota bacterium
GGTGTGCGCTCTTCTTGATAAGCCCAGCCGCCGCGAGATGGGCGTAAACCTGGACTACAACGGCTTTACCGTCGAAGATCGCTACGTCGTCGGGTACGGGCTCGACTACAACGGCGCCTACCGGAGCCTCCCGTTTATAGGCGTGCTGAAGCCGGAGGTCTACGGGGGCGGCTGATCGTCCCGCCCGCGACCCGCTGGCCAGCACGCGCAAAAAAACATCACAGACTCTAGACAAACTGCAGGAGGGGGGTATATAATCTCGATGGGTCTGCGTCCTCCCCGTGCTCGCGTAATTCAGCGTTTTTCACATGAGAATTGCAGGTCGTAGGCCCCTGTGTGTGCGCGAACTCTGAACTCCTGATATCCCACCGCCAGACCCTGGTGTCTGCGGGTGCAGTGATTCTCAGCCGTTCGTGTGCTCCTGTCCCCCGATGACCCCCAGCGTTCGACGCGCAGGCGGGGCGGCCGGGGGCGCAAGCCGGGGGGTGGATCGTCATGCCGAGTTTCATTCTTCTCTGAAGGTGTCCTGAGCGCTCAGAAGGGACTGTCGCTCGGGCTTCTTGCCTCATATCTCTTAGTGTTTTCTGAGGCACAGGTCACAAAAGAGGTGAACCCACAGTTGGAAACCCTAGAACTTTCAACTCTCGATTCAAAAGACGTCGAAGAACTCCAGCAGATCGCGCGCGATCTCAACATTGATCCGCAGACGCATCGCAAGCAGGACCTTGTCCTCAGGATCATCGAGTGCCAGACCGAGGCCGCCGGTTTCAAGGTACGGCAGGGCGTCCTGGAGATACTGCCGGACGGGTGGGGGTTCCTGCGGGGACGCAACTTCGCCCCCGCCGCGGACGACATCTACGTCTCCCAGTCGCAGATCAAGCGCTTCGGGCTCAAGACCGGCGACACGGTTACGGGCCAGGTTCGGCCTCCGAAAGACACCGAGAAGTATTACGGACTCCTGAGGGTGGAGCTTGTCAATGGTTTGGATCCGGAGACGGCGCGGGCGCGCCGCAACTTCGACGACCTCACTCCGATCTACCCGAACGAGCGCCTGGTCCTCGAGACCGACGCCAAGGGCATCAGCGCGCGTCTGATAGACCTTATCGCGCCGATTGGCAAAGGGCAGCGCGGACTGATCGTTGCTCCGCCCAAGGCCGGTAAGACGATTCTGCTGAAGACTATCGCGAACGCCATCACCGTTAACCACTCCGAAGTGCGCCTCATCGTGCTCCTGATTGATGAGCGTCCCGAGGAAGTCACCGATATTCGCCGGTCCGTGGACGGAGACGTGGTTAGTTCGACGTTTGACGAGCCGCCGGAGAATCATATGCGGGTGGCGGATATGGTGCTGGAGCAGGCGAAGCGGCTGGTTGAGTCGGGCAAGGATGTTGTCGTGCTTCTCGATAGCCTCACGCGTCTGAGCAGGGCATCCAACCTAACCGTGAACCCGAGCGGACGGACGCTCTCCGGAGGTCTCGACCCCGTGGCTCTCTACCGCCCGAAGCGCTTCTTCGGGGCGGCGCGAAACATCGAGGAGGGCGGAAGCCTTACGGTGCTGTCCACCTGTCTGGTTGAAACAGGCAGCCGCATGGACGACATGATCTTCGAAGAATTCAAAGGTACGGGTAACATGGAGTTGGCGCTGGACAGATCGCTGGCCGAACGTAGGATCTACCCGGCAATTGATGTCAAGCGGTCCGGTACCCGGCATGACGAACTGCTCTATGATGAGGACACCCTGAAGCGCATCTGGCAGTTGCACCGGCTGCTGGCTGCGCTTGGCACGGTGGAATCAACTGAGTTGCTGATAGACCGGCTCCAGCACACCAAGTCGAACAAGGAGTTCTTGCAGATCGTTGACAAGACGCTGAAAGCAGCGGACGTGGACTAGATTCGCCTGGCTGACCTCCGTCTGCTTTGTACTGTGCGCTGTGGCTGGCCGCCACGGCGTTGGGGGATGTGTACTTCGTGAGCGAACCAGAGGAATCACAGGACAAGCCGGAGCGTGACGATGAGAGCGACCCGTTCAGCGAGACGCCATTTGATGAGCTGAGCGGCCGCCACCGGGAGGAGCGGAACCTCGAAGAGCGTGAGGTCCGGGTCGCCGGAGTCTACGTCCACGCCGACGCCGCCACCGGCGTTAGAGGCGATTTCGTGCTCGTTCGCGACAACCGGGAGCGGTGCGTCCTCATCTGGGTTGGGCAGTTCGAGGCCTCGGCAATCTCCATGGCATAGCAGGGCCTTACCGGGGACAGACCTCTCACTCACGAACTGTTGAAGAACCTCGCCGAGCGCCTGGGCGGCGCAATCGAGCGTGTGGTGATTGACGACCTGTGGGGCGAGACTTTTTACGCGAAGATATGGCTTCGGGTGAACGGAAAGTCGCTGCCAGTTGACTCCCGGCCGAGCGATGCAATAGCGCTGGCGCTGAGAGCCGAAGCGCCGCTCTATATGACAGAAGCAGTGCTCGAAGAGGCGTCGCGACCTTGCGAAGACCTCGAGGGGGGCTGAACAGTGGGGGAGCGGGTTTTGAGCGGCTTCCGCATCAGGCGCGGAAGCCGTTAGCTTAGCGCGCTGTACGACTCAACATAATATATCTTATCAGACGGTATGTGAGCAGGTGTAATGAGAACTCGGGCTCTGTCGTGAATCTGTATGCTCGGGTCTTCCGAGGCTTTCGGGGAGGGCCGGGTTTCTAGGCGTGAGCGGGCTGGACGATTCGCAGGGCCTTGTCCATCTCTGCGATCGTGCTCTGGCATTCAGAGATGATGTCCGTTACGTCACGGACGTGGTCGGCTGAGTGTGTGGCTGAGTAGACAGCCCGCCCGAC
>JAGVUD010000412.1 GCA_019136435.1 Armatimonadota bacterium
TGTCTGGGTGGTGGTGGGACTGGTGACCTATCTCCTCGTCAGCCTCAGCATCACGCGTATCCGGGCCGAGGCGGGCGGCCAGCACAACGTCTGGGATCTGGAGCCGATGAACCTGATGCGTCTGTTTGACTCCCACTCGCTCGGCGGCGGCAATTTGGGAGCCGGGGCGCTCAGCCACTGGTACTGGCGGCTCAACCGGTGCCACCCGATGCCGGCGATGTTCGAGGGGTTCAAGCTGGCCCAGGAGCACGATATGCGGCTGAGAGATCTGGTGAAGCCGATGCTGGCGGCCTTTGCGGTGGCGACGATCGCCGGGATGTGGGCCTGTCTGCAGGTGTTCTACAGCGAGGGGGCGCTCGCCAAGACGCGGGGCTTCGCGTTCTGGACGGGAGTCGAGACATTCAACTGGCTCGACAGCAGCCTGCGCAACGGCTTCCGGCCCGAGATCAGCCGCTGGGCGGCCGCGGGCAGCGGAGGGGCGCTCGTCGTGCTGCTTTCAGCCGTCCGCACCCGATGCGCCTGGTTTCCCTTTCATCCGCTCGGATACTGCATGGGCGCCGAGCTGCGCTGGCTGTGGTTCCCGTTCTTCGTTGCCTGGCTCATCAAAGCCACAGTCCTGCGCTTCGGAGGACTCAGTCTCTATCGCAGATCGCTCGGGTTCTTCCTCGGGCTCGTGCTTGGCGACTACGTGGTGGGCGCGGTGTGGTCGCTGATCGGTGTCGTCTTCCACGTTCCCGCGCTGCAGATATTCCATTAGCCGCGGTTCGCGGCTGCACGAACTGTGTTATAATGCGTTCGCGGGTGGACTCTGGCTTGATTTACTATGCACCCGCGGCAGTTCCCGTGATTCATCACGGGGAAAGGTGGTGTGGCTCGTATGAAAGCTGCAATGCTGAGAGCGCTTCTACTCGCTTTAGCGCTTGGCGCTCTCCTGTGTCTCTCAGTGTCGGCTCAGGGCGTTGTGCGGCCTGTTATCGCCCCGGATGCCTTTGTCCGCGGGACGGGTGTCGCCGCGCTCGCAGACAACATTGTGCCCGAGAACCCCGTAAAGGCCGCAATGTTCCGCATTGACGTTGCCAGGTACCCGGACTCTACCGTACCGCTTCGGGGAGGCTTCCAGATTCGTGAACTGGCCGTGACGGCTGCGACAAGTGTTCAGCGCACGGTGATGGTCGTTTCCCGCAGAGTCACCGGAATGACCATCACGGGGAATACGGCGGTCATCAGTGCGGAGGGAACATTCAACGGAAGGCCTGCGTGCCTGACTCTGGAAGTCGGTGACGACACGGCCGGCGACTGGATTCGGGTACGCGCCGACGGCTGCATGCTGGACGTCATCTACTACGACAAGGATGGCGGGGTAAAGCAGGGCGATATCCGGCTCTGGCAGAAGCCGGTTCTTGCGGGGTTCACGAAGGGCGTCGGGTCCATCAACGTCACGAGGCCGGGCCAGATTGGCCCCAACGTTGGCAACTTCGAGTTCCTTGCCGAGAACACGACTGCTGGTCCGCGCGGAAGGCTCCTGTTCAGGGAGATCAATCCGCGCGCCCTGACCCCTGTTGACCGTCCGCTGGTGACGATTCAGCTTCCCGCCGTGCAGGAACTCGCGCTTGTCAGGAATCGAGCGGTTTTCCACGGCGAAGGGACGATGACTAACGCGACGGGAATCAGAAGAGTGATTGTGTCGGTTGTGGCGGTGGACAACCGTCCGGCGGGGCCGATCGTCAACGACGGCGTCATTGTGCCCGACACGTTCGCGATATCCGTCAACGACCCGCTGATGCCGAGCTTTGTGCCGCTCTACTACGCGAGCGGACCGCTCACACGGGGCGATATCGTCGTCGCTCAGTATGCGATTACGCCTCTGTAGAGATCGGGGCATCGGGAGATCGATTTTTGAGGGCTGGCGGCCTGCGCGCCAGCCCTTTTTCGCTGGGGAGTTCCACGGGCCTGCCTGTCGCAGTATAATGGGATGAGGACAGGCAATGCGGTGAAAACAATGCGGCGTGCAGGCTTTACACTCATCGAGCTTCTGGTCGTGATCGCCATTATCGCCATTCTGGCGGCGATTCTTTTTCCTGTGTTCGCCTCCGCGCGTGAGAGCGCACGGAGGGCCGGCTGCATCAACAACCTGCGGCAGCTTTCGCTGGCCCACCGGATGTACTCCGACGACAACGGCCAGAAGTTCGTGCCGGGGACGACTTCGGGCTGGACGCTCGAGCATCTGTGGTGGCACAAGGTGGACCCTTATATCCGCCAGCTCCAGACAAACAGCGGCGGGTCGGCAAGCATGAAGGGCGTCTATCTGTGTCCCTCGGCTCCGAAGCTGCCCCCGAACCTCGGCAACCTTGCCCGCTGCTACGGCTACAACGCGTTCTATCTGGGTATGCCGCCGGGCACCGACGGCAAGGTGCCGGATCCGTCCACCGGCGGGCGCGTGAAGGTGCTGCCGCTCAGCGCCTGCGACAACCCGTCTTCCACGGTGCTTCTTATGGAGATCTGGCGCTACGACGCGACCGCGAAGGCCGATGCCGGCCCGAGGGGACACGGCACGGCGTTCTGCTACCCGCCCGCACTGTCGCAGAGCTACGGGTATCAGTATGCGGTGCCCAACTACTGCTGGCCGCCCGGGCGTCACAAAGAGCAGACCATGGCCGTGATGGTGGACGGCCATGTCCAGTCGTTCCGGTGCGCGCCTCCCGAAGTGATGTCCGGGAGCTACTACTACGGGCTGATGGACCGTGGCCCTGGCAACGGAAACGACCCCCTGACGCGCGACCCCTGGGTCCGCCCGTACGGCCCCAAACCGTAGTTACGGTTCCCGCGCTT
>JAGVUD010000482.1 GCA_019136435.1 Armatimonadota bacterium
AGACCGGCTGTGTCCAGCATCTGGCCCCACTGCCTGTTCGCACCCTGGCACGAACATAGCCCTGCCCCGGTGATGGGCGGAACTCTGCTTCGACACCGCTGAGGGCGTGAAGGACGTATCCGCCCGGGCCGACGAATTCGATCGCGCAAGGCGTATTCGCGGGGCTCTGGACGCGGAGGCGGATGACCGAGGCGCTGTTCGTGAGATCGGCCAGTTCGACTCCTGTGGTTGCATAAAATTCGCCGCTTCGGATTGCACCGATGATATCGCGGGCTGTCAGGGAAGCGGCGCGAACCATAATCCACCCCCTGCCGGGATTCGCATTGCCGGGATGGAACTCGGCGAAGTGGTGCGCGTCGTCAACCGCAAGCCCGTAGACCTTCCGCCCGGACGACAGCAGATCGTCCCACATGGACTCGACGGACTGCTTGCCCAGTTCGGCATCACCGTCGTTGTACACCGTGGGGTGGCCGTTGTACACCTCCAGAAAACGCAGGTTCTCCACGGGCAGCATGTCGGCCGCGGATATCGCATAGCGGAAATTCGGGTGGTTCACGTGTCCGAGCCCGCCGGCCTGTTCAATTGCCTCGAGGTTTGCCCGCAGCGTTGCAGCGATTGTCTCCTCGCAGAGCGGGGGCAGAGCGGCGCCGATATCCAGAGCGTTGAGGTGGATGGGTACGCCGTTGAAGTTGACGCTGACCTCCTCGCCGCTGATGAGCAGGAAGTCCGCCCCGTTTGGCTTCTTCACGCCAGCAGGCTCAGAGGGGACATTGTGATCGGACAGCGCGAGAAAGTCGTAGCCGTGGGCTGCGTACCAGCGGATGACCTCCCGCGGCGAAGTGTCGCCGTCTGACTGTGTTGTGTGGGTATGCGTATTCCCCTTGAACCATCGCGTCCCGCCGTGCTGAGTCACTCCTGTGCCTCCTCCGGTAGCGGCGCCGTGTATATGCCTGGCACGCTGTTCTCGATGACCTCCGCGCCGACTGCCTTAGCGTAAAAATCAACAGGGCCGGCCCCGCCGATGACGGCGTAAGCATACCCCAGATCGGCAAGTCCCTGCAGGGACATCTGGAGGAGCGCGAGGCCGATGCCGCGTTTGCGGTACTCTGGCAGCACACCCGTGGGGCCGAAGTAGTCCTTGCGTGTGCATTCATACGCGGCGAACCCCACAATCCGCTGGCCGTCAACAGCAATGTAGGCCGTCACCGGCTGATGACTGAAGGCGGTCATCGTCTCATCGGCCCATGTTTCAGAGAAGTTCTTTTCGATGAACCGCCGTACCACAGAGCATTCGTACGGCTGCGGGCGCCGGATGGTGATGCCATCCTGTTTCAGACGTTGGACGGCCTCACACGCCGCGGGCATGGCGTAGAGGCGTACGAGCATATCGGGCACTGGAATCCTCCTTCATCGAGTGTTGGTGCGGGCAGCCTGCCCCTAGCGGCGGTGCGCCGGGACCGAAGACTCCTCTTCCACAAGCTTCCGGATGAGCCTGAGATTGACTCTGTCGTAATCATCCAGCGCTCCGGCCTGCCTGTAGTGATGTATGGCGTCGCTCGCCAACCCTTCCTTCAGATACGCATCCGCAAGGACGCAGTGATAGAGCGGGTCGCCGCGCTTGAGCGCGACTGCGGTGGTAAGCACATCCACCGCCTCGCTGTTCTTGCCCGCGCTCAAGAGCAGAACCCCAAGCCGCATCGCATAGTACGGATCGTGCGGCGCAAGTATGGTGGCGATTTGCATCTGCGTGATTCCGTCGTCGAGGCGGCCCATCTGATGGTAGAGTTCGCCAAGGCGGAAATGATAGTAGCTGTCCGTTCCGGCAATCTGCGCGGCGAATTCGGCTTCGCGCAGCGCATCCTCGCGGCGGCCTGTCTGCCAGAGGGCTTCGCCAAGTTTCAGGCGATAGAGAGCTCGAGACCCGTCGAACGATACTGCCCGCTCGTACTCCACGATGGCGGCCTCCCATTTGCCGTAACGCCGGTAGACCTCGGCGAGGCTGAAGTGAGGCTCCGCCTTGCGCGGAGACGTTTTGACCGCGCCGCGGTAGGCCGAGAGCGCCTTACCCGTGTCCTCCGCGAGAACGTAGGCATCCCCCAGGCGCGTCCGCCGTTCGGCGCTCTGCTGGTCGCCGGTCACTGCCCTGCGGTATTGTCTGATTGCGCCTTGCAGATCGCCTTCGGCCAGACTGCAGTCTCCCGCGAACTGCAGTTCGTCAGGAGTCAGATCTCTGGTCTGCCCGGCATGCTCAGGGGGTCTCTCCCCCGGGATGCGCGCTCTCCTGCGTCTCATCGCCGGCTAACCCTGCTGTCCCCCGGAAACGGGTGAATCCAGCACGATGGTGACGGGACCGTCATTGACCAGGCTGACCTGCATATGCTCCTGAAAGACTCCCTGCTTCACAGGGCATCCCTGTTGTTTCAGGAGTTCGGCAAATCTGGAGTACATCGCTTCGGCTGCCTCGGGCGCCGCGGCTCCCGAAAAACCCGGCCGCCTCCCCTTGCGCGCGTCGGCAAGAAGCGTGAACTGCGAAACCGCCAGCACTTCTCCCCCGGCTTCGAGTACCGACAGATTCATCTTCCCTGCATCATCCTCGAATATCCGCAGGTTCGCGGTCTTCTCCGCCATCCAGCGCGCTTCCGGCTCTCCGTCGCCTTCCGCAACGCCGACCAGCACCAACAGCCCTCTGCCTATCGCTGAAACAGCCTGCCCTCCCACGCTGACCGACGCCCTGCTGACACGCTGCAGCACTGCCTTCATTTGGGCTTC
This sequence comes from Armatimonadota bacterium, assembly GCA_019136435.1. Lineage (GTDB taxonomy): Bacteria > Armatimonadota > UBA5829 > DSUL01 > DSUL01 > JAGVUD01. The sequence continues at coordinate 2,770 of JAGVUD010000482.1, forward strand.
CCGCGGCGCCGGGTCTTGCGTCCCCCGAGCCTGTGCACGAGCATGACATC
>JAGVUD010000381.1 GCA_019136435.1 Armatimonadota bacterium
AACCCGATCCAGTTTCGGACCTGCTAATATGTGCTGTACGGTCTTGCGTGATCGCACAGGAGGTCCTATGCGCCTGATACTGATTGTTGCCTGCGCGCTGATGGCGGGCAGTTTGTACGCGGAGGTGGTTGTCCCGATGAGTCCGGATTCGCTTCCTTCGAACATGGCCATGAACAACACGGCCGTCACGCCCACGACGCAGGATAAGAGGGCGGCTATCCAGGTGCGGTTCCATCGCGTTGACTGGCCCAACGTGTTTTTTACACCCGCGGACGGAGTGTGGGACTGGAGCAGCAGCGGCGGGCTGGCCGTTGACATCTACAACCCCGAAGGCAAGCCTGTCGTCGCGGCCATGCGGGTGGACAACGCCGGAGCGGATGGCAGCAACAACTGCAGCGCCGTGGAAGTCCCGGCGCAGCCGCGAAAGTGGACCACCCTGGCCTTGCGCTTCAGCGATGGGCAATCGCCCTTCTGGGGCATGCGGGGTACCCCCGACGGCGGGATGGGAAGGCCGCTCGACCTCACGAAGATCACCGCGTTCCAGGTGTATCTGCCCAAGCCCGGGCAGGAGCACACGCTCGTGCTGAGCAACTTCAGGCTGCTCGATAAGGCGTCGAAGATCACGATGCCGTTCGTGGACAGGTTCGGCCAGTACAGGCACGCGAGCTGGCCCGGAAAGGTGAAGACCGAGCAGGAGCTGATCATCCGCCGGGACCGTGAACCGCTGACGCCGCTCAGGAGCGATGGGGACAGATACGGCGGATGGGCGGACGGCCCGAAACTGCAAGCCACGGGCTGGTTCCGGACGGAAAAGGTGGACGGACGGTGGTGGCTGGTGACTCCGGAGGGACGCCTCTTCTTCTCGATCGGCGTCAACTGCGTCTACAACTGGGAACCGACGTTCACCGAGAAGCGCGAATCGTGGTTCGAGTGGCTGCCGGAGGAAGACAGCGAGTTCAAGCCCGCGCTGGGATACACATCGTGGGTGCACAGCATGGCGGAGCCGATCGGAGGCAAGGGGCGGACCATCGGCTTCTATCGGGCGAATCTCATTCGCAAGTACGGCAGCGGCTGGGAATCCGCGTGGAGAGAGCGATCGTATGCGCGGCTGAGGGCATGGGGGTTCAATACCATCGGGAACTGGTCGGATCAGGAAGTTCTGAAGCAGAGCCCGTTGCCCTTCGTAGCCACGGCCTACCCCGCAAACGAAAGCCGGGTGATTGAAGGCGGCGGCGGGTACTGGGGCAAGATGAAGGATGTCTTCGATCCGCAGTTCCCCGCGCTGACGGACGCCTCCATTGCCGGGTATGTGAAGGAGCACGCCTCGAACCGAATGTGCATCGGCTACTTCGTGGATAACGAGATCGCCTGGGACGCGGTGGAGCGCGGAGCGCTGGCGAGTCCGCCCGATCAGCCATGCCGCATCGAGATGGTGCGGCAGCTCAAGGCGACGCACGGCACGCTTGAGGCGCTGAACAGGGCGTGGGGGACGAGCGCCGCTTCGTGGGACGGTCTGCGCGTGCCCGCCGAGCCGAATGACGCCTGCCGCAAGGATCTGGATGCCTGGGTGTACTCGTTCGCCCACCGGTATTTCGAGGTGGCGAGGGATGCTCTGAAGCGTCACGCGCCGCATCAGCTTTATCTGGGCTGCCGGTTTGCGTGGAGCCATCCCCAGGCGATTCGCGCGTGCGCGGATGTGGCGGACGTTGTGAGCTTCAACATCTACCGGCACGGCGTCAATTGCGAGGACTGGACGGGCAAGAACGACCTCGGCAAGCCGCTCATCATCGGCGAGTTCCACTTCGGCGCGCTCGACCGGGGCATGCTGCACACCGGGCTGGTTGCCACCGCAAGCCAGAAGGAGCGGGCCGCCGCCTTCAAGGCGTACGTGCGAAGCGTGGCCGGCTGCCCTTCGTTCGTGGGGTGCCACTGGTTCGAGTACGCGGACGAGCCGCTGACAGGGCGGGTGCTCGACGGCGAGAACTACAACATCGGGCTGGTGGACGTGACGGACACGCCCTACCCCGAACTGACAAAGGCCGCGCGCGAGGTCAACGCCGAGGTCTACACCCGTCACGCGAAGGCCGCGGCCTCACTGGGTTCCGGATCAAGTCCGGAATGACGTGTTCTTGGCCAGCAACCCGCCAACTGAACAACACAACAACCGCCTCGCACCCCGTGGGATTGCCACGGGCCGCGGACGGCCCTCGCAATGACGGAGGCTCAGGCCCCTTCTGGCAGAGAATCGGCCGGGCAGCAATTGACGATGGGCGGCAGAGTGTCTATACTGAGTCTCTCAGAAACAGGGCTGTGCGCGGGTGGCTTGCGCAGAGGCAAGCGGACGCAGAGGTTGTTCCCTGGCTTCTGGCGGCACAGAGTCGTGCGCCCTTCTGGCACCACGCGCGGCCTTCTCAATGACATCTTGAGGAGACTTACATTGGCGCACGCAGAAACGGTGGAAGGAAAAGCCAATCCCTTCCACATCGCTCAACAGCAGCTCGACAAAGCTGCCCGTATTCTACAGCTCGATCCCGGGCTCCATGCGGCGTTGCGGCAGCCCGCGCGCGAGATGCACGTCACGCTCACCATCAAGATGGACGACGGCGCCGCCCGGACGTTCAACGGCTTTCGCGTTCAGTACAACGACGCCCGCGGGCCAAACAAGGGCGGCATACGCTATCACCCGGACGAGACGATTGATACAGTGCGCGCGCTGGCCGCGTGGATGACCTGGAAGTGCGCCGTTGTGGACATCCCGCTCGGCGGCGGGAAAGGGGGCATCGTCTGCAACCCGAAGGAGATGTCCGAAGGCGAGCTT
>JAGVUD010000361.1 GCA_019136435.1 Armatimonadota bacterium
ACCAGGTCGCGACGAGCGTCGCGACCAGCGCGGGCAGAGTGACGGCCCGGCCAGCGATGAGGTAATCCTCGGTCTCACTGCCGCGGGAGTGATAGATGCCCATTCCGATGGCGACAGTAAAGACGAGATAGCCGGCCACGATTGCCAGGTCGGCCGGCGACAGGTGAATCAAGCCCGCGCTACCGGAGCGAAGACCGGGGCGTCGCGCGCCGCGCGCCCCACGCAGACCAGAACAGGGGCTTTGCTCACCACGATGGACGCGGGACCTCCCAATGCGGCGTTGCTGATGCTCTCGCGCTTACCCATCTCGAGCGGCTCATCTTCGAGAGGATACTGAAGCCCGCTGAGCGTGACCCGCGCCTGCCCGAACAGCGGGAGAACCGAGATTCGCCGTCCGCGCCTGGCCTCGAAGCTCCAGCGTCCATCCAGAAGGAAGACATCCTCGATGGAAGTATGAAACGTTATGCTGAGGCGGCCGCGGTACTTAAGCAGAAGAGAGATGTTGCTGAGGCTGTGGTCCACCCTTCGCCCGAGTCCGCCCGCGACGGAGACATTGCGTGCGCCCCGCCCGGCGAGAAGGCAGAGCGCCTTGTCGAGATCGGTGAACTCCTGATCGGGCGCCGGGACCCACTCGGCGGCGGACAGGGCCCCGCGGGTGATCGGGCTGACGCTGTCGAAATCGCCGAAGACGGCGGCGGGCATTACGCCCAGACGGCGGACGGTGTTTGCCCCACCATCCACGCAGCAAATCTGGGACGCCTCAGCAGCCAGCGCCGCCCAGATGCGGCGGCCGGGAGGCGCGCCGTTCGCGACGAGAAGGATTCTGCCGGAGGGCTGGGACATGTCTGCACGCAAGGGAGTGGTGGGCCCACCCGGATTCGAACCAGGGACCAAGCGGTTATGAGCCGCCCGCTCTACCGCTGAGCTATGGGCCCGCGCGAGAAGGATTGTAGCACGAACCCCCGGACACGGGCAACACGCTTGCCCGGGCCGGAGGCAACGAAACGGGACGCAGGGCTTCCTGCGTCCCGTTTGGCAATCATCGCCGGGGCGGCCGCTCAGTCGGGGTCGAGCCGTCTCCCGCTGATCTCGTAGGCGGAGATCATCCACTTCGACCCCACCAGTTCGAACGTGTAGCGCTCGTACTGAACGCTTCCGAAGATCCCCGAGTCGCGCAGCTCGTGCTTCGCATAGACCATCACCTCGCCGGGCCGGACGGGCAGGACGCGCTGGATTTCGAACCGGCGCGTTCCCTCATCCTCCATCGTGTCGCGCATCCGCGACAGGAACTCGCGATCCTGCACCCAGTACAGGTACTCGCCCTCCTGATAGAGACGGATGGGCAAATCCCTGTCGAGGTGATCGCCGATCAGCTCGAGATCGTCCTTCAGCCAGGCATCACGGATGTCCCGGGCGGCATCCTCCACTTCGTCTCTGTCGCGGCGGTATCCCGGCCACGGCTCGGCGCTCGAAGAGGACTCCTGATAGTCGCTGGTTGACACCGTCTCCACCCGGTAAGTGGTGGATGCAGGCCGATAGACGACGACCACGCTGCTTCCGTAGTAAGGATCGTACACGTAGTCGTTGTACCCCCAGTAGAAGTAGCTGCTGGTCCGGTACGGCCAGTACTGATACACCGGATACGGCACGTACCGGTTGCGAGTGACGACGCGCACCGGCGGGCAGTGGCCGGCGTACTGGCGCCAGAACTCTCTCTTGGGATGCCGGTGCGACCGGGAGCGGTCCCAGAGCTGGGTGTAACGCTCGAACGCCCGCGGCGGGTCGGCGCTGCGATAGCTGGTGATATGATCCGGGATCTTGATATCCCCGGGCTGCGATGGGTGCTTGTTGCGCAGCCACTGGTTGAACTCGGAGCGCCGCGGCTCAGGGACGGTGCGATCGATGACCGTGAACCTGCCCGGAGCGGGATTGTTTGCGGCAGGCGGGCGCGCCTGGCCGCCGGGGCGGTTGTTGAAGCTGTTGCCCTGCTCCCGCCGCACATCGGGCACGGGCTCGGGGCGCGGCTGCGACGGCTGTTCGACAGCGGGCGGTCTGGGAACCGACGGGTTCTCACGCACGCCGCCCTGATTCAGCCGGTTCGCGGGTGGCTGCGGACCAACGGTTCCATTCTCCACGGACGGACGCCGGGGCGTGATGATTATCGGCTCGTCTGCCGGCTCGGGGCTGCGAGGAGGCGCGGGGCGCGTCTGCTCGGGTCTGCGCACAGGCTCGGTCCGGTTGGCGGGCGGCTCGTTTCTGGGAGCCGGCTGCTCAGCGCGGACGGGAGCAGGCTCCCGGACGGCAGGCTGCTGCGGCGCGGGCTCTTCGCGGCGCACGGTTGGCTCGCGAGGCTCTGTGCGTGAGGGCGGAGTTGACGGAGTCCGGCCGGACGGCGCGGGTTCGCGCTCGCGAACAGTGGGCGCCTGCGGCTGCGGGTCGGCCCTGCGCTCGGGAGCGCGGGCAGGCTCAGGGCCGCGGGTGCGATCGGACGGCGAGGAATCACGCTCGCGGGCTGTGGGTGCAGGAGCCGGGTCCTGGCGGCGCTCAGGCGCGGGACGGCTCGGGCTCTCGGACGGCGAGGAATCACGCTCGCGGGCTGTGGGCGGAGGAGCCGGGTCCTGGCGGCGCTCAGGCGCGGCCTCGGGACGGCTCGGGGACGGCGCGCGGCCGGACGGAGCGGAGTCACGCTCGCGGGCTGTCGGTGCAGGAGCCGGGTCCTGGCGGCGCTCAGGCGCGGGGCGGCTCGGGCTCTGGGACGGCGAGGAGTCACGCTCGCGGCTGCCGGAGCGGTCAGGCGCCGCGGACGGCGCCGAGCCGCGCTCTGGCTCGCGAGCGGGCCGGTCCTGCCGCCACTGGCCCGTCACAGGCACAGCAGCCATCAGGCCCACAAGAACGGGCAAAGTGATCAGAAGCGCTAATCTTCGCATTTGAGACACCTCCCCAGACAACAGGCAATACCAGGGCAGATCACGCTCGAACCGCTCGGCGGCGGCTCCCGGAGTCACCACCCTTATGAGCGGGGGACTCTCACGGCCCCAAACCCTCTGTCAATTAGACGCAGAACGGGGCTGGCGGGTTGCATTTGAGGCGGAAGGGGAGTTTCGCCGCGCAATTACACTGATAACCATCTGCTCAAGCTGCAGATCGGCCTGCGCGTACGCCATGATCAGCCAGCGCGCGCGGTTCACCGCATCCACCGCGCGGGCGAGGGCAGAGGCTGTCCAGCCGGCCGGAAGCGGCCGCGCGAGCCGCGACTGCCACTCGGCCATCACGGCGTCGAGCACCCATGCCAGAGCCTGCCGTTCGCTTGCCCCGTCCTCGCCCGGCAGATGCTTGCGCGCCCGCCCCGCCAGAGAACTCAACTCGGACGCCAGCCTGAGCGCGGCGCGCATGTCAGCCGCCAGCAGCGCATCCGTCCAGTCACGCACCTCCGCCAGTATCTGCAGCAGATCCTGGTTGCCCGACAGGCGGATGGCCCGCCCGGGCGCTCCGGCCGCATAATCCGCCAGCCTGCCCGCCCCGGCTTCATCCACGCCTCTGGCTGCCAGGAACTCCCTGATCCGCTCTCGAGGAACGCCTTTGAGCGGAATCTCGATGCTGCGTGAGCGTATGGTCGCGAGGACAGACCTGGCCGACGGCGCGAGCAGAAGAAGCAGCAGGCGCACGGGGGCATCTTCCAGAACCTTAAGAATCGCGTTCGCCGCCTGCTCGTTCAGCGTTTCGGCGCGCTCCACGATAAAAATGCGGCGCGGCCCGATGTTGGGAGCAAGGCTGGCGATGTAGCGCAGCTCCCGCATCTGCCCGATGGTGGTCTCTTCTTTGGGAGGAGCGACTCGAAGCACATCCGGATGCGTGCCCGCCCTGGAAAGCTCGCACGAGCGGCACTCGCCGCACGCCCGGCCATCGTCGAGCGGCGCCAGGCAGACGAGATCGGCGGCAAGGGCGAGCGCGAATGTCGTCTTCCCCACCCCGTCCTGGCCCGTTACGAGCAGGGCGTGCGCGAGGCGCCCGTCCGCCGCCATGCCGCGAACGGTCTCCAGAGCCCGCTCGTGGCCGAGCAGGCCGCCACCGTCACCAGCGCTCAAAGGACTCCACGTCCATAACGAACGCCACCGCCCCGCCCACGGTCACCTTCACCGGCGCTTCGATCATTCCCGGCGTCGGCAGCACCTCCGGCGGCGGCACGCTCACATACTGCTCGCGCGCCTGCGAGTTGTCGCGGATGATGGCGAGAGCCTCATCGAGGCGTTCGTCCTCGATTCCGAGCAGCAGCGTAACGTTGCCGTCGCGCAAAAACCCGCCCGTGCTGGCAATCTTCGTATAGAACACACCCGACGAAGAAAGCGCATCGGTCACCGCCTTGCGATCGCGCTCCTGGATTATGGCAATCAAAAGCTTCATGGTAATCACTCCCTGTCAGTCAGGCGCCGCCCGGCGTCAGGTATTGCAGCGCGCGCCAGAACGGGCAGGCCAAAGGGCCTCCTCCAGCACCGCCGCCACTCTGGCGGTCACATCCTCCACCGCCCCGGCGGCGCTCACAACGCGAATCCGCTCCGGCTCGCGGGCGGCCTGATCGAGAAACCCCCGCCGCACGGCCTCGTGGAACGCAAGCTTTTCCGCCTCCATGCGGTTGCGGGACTGCTGGCGGGCAAGCCCCTCAGCAGGCTCAAGGTCGAGAACGATGGTGAGATCGGGGTGGAGATTGTCAACAGCGAACTCCACGCTGCCGCGCACGAAGTCGAGATCGAGGCCGCGGGCAAAGCCCTGATACGCGATGGTGGAGTCGTAAAACCGGTCGCACACGACGGTTTCGCCCCTTGCGAGCCTCGGGCGGATGACAGTATCCACGTGCTGGGCGCGGGCGGCAAGCATCAGCAGCAGCTCCGCGCGAGCCACGGGCGGGTCGTCCTCAGTATGCAGAATCAGATCGCGGATGCGCTCCGCCAGCGGCCCTCCGCCCGGCTCGCGGGTCACGTATACGGTGTGTCCACGCTGCTGCAGCCATTCGACCGCCCTCCCGATCTGGGTGGATTTTCCGGCGCCCTCCACCCCCTCGAAGGTGATAAACAGCCCGGGGCCGCAGGCGCCGGTCACGGTTTCGTGATCCTGACCCTTCGAAACGGTTCGCTCCCGACGCTGGACGAAACCAGTTCGTGCATCTCCGCAAGCTGATGCTGCAGACGCCGGATGTAGCTTGTCTGCGGCAGGAGTTCGACCGGTTCGCTGGTCTGCATAACCCGCTCGATGGCATCCTCGGCCTCCCGAAGCGCGGCATCGTCGCTGCCGGACGGTCCCGAGTTGAAGATCTCGCGGACGGTGTTGGCGATCTGCGTGTAGGTGTTGCTCTTAACGATGAACGTACCGACCGTCTGCCGTTGCGCCTCGCGCAGGCGGGGAGGTTCGCGCCGGAAGTGCGCTTTGAGGGCGATGACCGCGTCCGCGTCCTGGGAATCGTTGGTGATGAATGCCGGGACGCGCAGCTCGCGGATGGCGCGCTCGAGCCGGTTGCGGCTGACGCCGTACGGGAAAATCCGCACGGTGGCGGGCATCTTTCTGTGCGGACGCGGGCGGTCGAACGCACCGGAATCTTCGAAGTCGCGCTCGGAACGCATGTCGCCGTCCGCCTGCTGCACGACCTCGACATCGCCCTGCGGGTTCCGGATGCGAATCTCGGGGCGAGGGGTGACGCCGCGCAGGAACGCGTCCACGACCTTGCTCACGTCGTGATGGATGGCGAGCTTATCCATCTCCATAATCTCGATGAGGACATCGAAGGTGGGCGGGGCTTTGCGCTCGAGGACGGTCTTCTGGGTCCCGCGCCTGCGCGCTTCTTCGTCCGAAAGCGTGACGGCCTGTATACCGCCGATCAGGTCGGAGAGGGTCGGGTTCGAAAGCAGGTTCTCGAGCGAGTTGCCGTGCGCCGTGGCGACGAGCTGGACGCCGCGCTCGGCGATGGTGCGGGCGGCGTAGGCATCGGCCTCGACGCCGATCTCGTCAATGACGACGCACTCGGGCATATGATTCTCGACGGCCTCGATCATCACCGCGTGCTGCATCTCAGGGAGCGCGACCTGCATCCGGCGCGCGCGGCCAATGGCGGGATGCGGAACGTCGCCGTCTCCCCCGATCTCGTTGGAGGTGTCAACGATGACGACGCGCTTCTGGAACTCGTCGCTGAGGACGCGGGCCACCTCGCGAAGCTTGGTGGTCTTGCCGACGCCCGGGCGCCCGAGGAGCAGGAAGCTCTTTCCGCTCTCGACGACGTCGCGGATGATATCTATGGTGCCGTAAACGGCGCGGCCCACCCTGCAGGTCAGCCCGATGACCCTGCCCTGCCTGTTGCGGATGGCGGAGATGCGGTGCAGGGTTCGTTCGATTCCGGCGCGGTTGTCCTTGCCGAACTGCCCGATCTGCTGCACCACGGTTTCGAGCTGCTCCATGGTGACAGGGTCTTCGCTCAGATCGGCGACGCGCCCGGCAAAGCGGGCCTCCGGCGGGCGTCCAAGATCGAGCACCACTTCGAACAGGTCGGGAAGGTCGGGCTGTTCGGACAGCGCTTCGCGAACAGGCGAAGGCATAACAGCCACAAGCTGGTCAAGATCGCTGGTGACCTCGAGCTGCTTGCCGAAGTAGCGCTCAAGCTGGCTCTGGTGTTCGGGCCTCGCGCTCTCCCGGTCTTCGACCTCGATATCTTTGTCCGCAGTTGCCGTTTTCTTCTTGCTCATGGCTTGAGTCGCCGGTGACACCGGCATGATACACGATTATGGCGCGGCCGTGGGAAGCGCCCGGGCGCAGAGGGCGAGCCCGGCCATCACAATAGGGGCCGTTTCGGCCCTGAGAACCCTCTGCCCGAGGCTCACGGTCTGGAAGCCGCCGCGCACCCAGAGCGCCGCCTCCGGGGCCGACAGCCCACCCTCGGGACCGGTCGCCAGCACGCAGGGGTCCGAACCCTCGACGATAGCCGAGGCGGGAACGGCGGCTTCTTCCTCCCACGCAAGATAGCGCAGAGGGGGCAGAGCGCTCTGAAAGAAAGCCTCGATATCTTTCCAGATTCGAACGTCCGGAATGGTGAACGCCCCGCACTGGCGCGCCGCAGCGCGCAGGATAGCACGGTAGCGCGCCTGCTTTGCTTCGTCCGCCCGGACGCGGGCCACCCCGCGCTCGAACGGCACAATGTGGAAGCGGCAGACGCCCATCTCCGTGCATTTCTGCAGGACGAGGTCCATCCGGTCTCCCTTGAGCGGGCCGATGGCGATTTCGACGCCCCTCAGCGCCAGATCGGGGTTCGGCACGGCGCGCAGCAGACGCGCGGATGCGCTTCTTTTTGAGCAGCTTTCGAGACGGGCGAGCCACCCATTGCCAGCCCCGTCCAGAACGCCCACCGGATCTCCGGGGTTCTTGCGCAGCACGCGGGACAGATGCCCGGCCTGCGCTTCATCGAGGTGCGCGACGCCCTCCGTGATGCCCTGCGGTTCGGCGAAGACGCGGGTGAGCCCCCGGAACAGCCCAAGCGCCTCCGCGTCCGTGATGCGGCTCAGGTCCTCCGGCAGATGATCGCCCGCCATTCCCCCGACTCTCTCACTTCTAGAATCTCGAATCTCAGTTCTTCCAGCGCGCGCGTCACCTCGTCAAGGCGGCTGTCAATAACACCCGAGCAGGCAAGCCACGCGTCCGGCCGCAGCGCCTGGCGCACGCGCGGGGCAAGGGCGATGATGACATCCGCGACGATGTTCATAACCGCCGCATCGAACGGCCCTTCGCCCTCCGGGGGGCCATCTTCCAAGACAAAGCGCACCCTGTCTCCCACGCCGTTGAGTCGTATGTTCAGCAGCGCGTTCTCCTCGGCCGAAGAGTCCACCTCGACAGCGAGAACTGACGCCGCGCCGAGCTTCGCCGCCGCGACGGAGAGGATGGCGCTTCCGGCGCCGGCATCCAGCACGGAAAGGCCGGCCGGCGGCATCTCGGAAAGGACCTCGAGCATCATCCGCGTGGTGGGATGGTGCCCGGTGCCAAACGCCATGCCCGGGTCAACAATCAGGTCCACGAGCGATCTGTCGTCCGCAACCTCTCCCCAGGGCGGACGAATATGGAACCTGCCCGCGGTGACGGGCTGGAAGAACTCGCGGTAGGCAAGCAGCCAGCCGTTGTCCTCCACAGGGCGGACCGTGATCTCAACGGGTGAGGCCGACACCTCGGAAGGGAGCGCATCCAGACGGGATCTGAGGAGTAGAAGCCGGTCTTCCACCCGGTCGTCGGCGGGCAGCCAGCCCGTGACACAGAGATGGTCTCCGGAGAGGCTCGCGCCCCCGCACAGGTCTGAAACAAGGTCGGCGACCAGTTCCTGAGCCAGAGGTCCGGCGCTCACTTCGATCTCGGCCCACCTCATGGCAGCAACCCCGTTTCGGGGAGCGTGGCGGAGTGATCTGAGAGGCGGGACGACGTGCGCACCTAGAAGATGCTGTCCTTGAGCTTCTCGAAGAAGCCACGGTCGTCGTCTAGGTTTTCGCCGCGAAGCTCAGCAAACTTGAGCAGCGCTTCTCTCTGCTCGCCCGTCAGGTCGCGCGGGACCACGACACTGGCGCGGACGTGGAGGTCGCCCTTTCCGTGCCCGTCCACCGACGGCATGCCGCACCCCTTGATGCGGAACACTTCGCCGTGCTGGGTTCCCGCGGGGATCTCGAGCTCCTTTTCGCCCCAGATGGTCTCGATCTTGATGCGCGTTCCGAGCGCCGCCTGCGCCATTCCGACTGGCGCCTCGCAACGCAGAGTCTCGCCCTGACGGTGGAAGCGTTCGTGGGGCTTGATGTGAAAAATGATGTAGAGGTCGCCGGGCATTCCGCCCTTCGGGCCGGAGTTGCCCTTTTCGGCGACGCGCATCCGCATGCCGGTGTCCACCCCCGGCACGACCTTGACCTTCACCTGCTCAGTGGCGCGCATGCGGCCCTGTCCGCTGCAGCGCGGGCAGGGGTGGCGAATGATGGTTCCTTCGCCGCCGCAGACGCTGCACGGGGTAACCGTCGCGAACGATCCGAGTATGGTATTCTGCTGGCGGCGGACCTGCCCCGAGCCCCGGCACGTGGAGCAGGCCTCGGGTGTGGTGCCGGGCTGCGCGCCCGACCCGCCGCAGGATTCGCACGAAGCAAGCCTGTTGACGCGGATGCTCTTCTCGACGCCGGTGGCGGCCTCCTCGAGCGTCAGTTCGATATCGTAGCGCAAGTCATCGCCGCGGACCGGCCCCGGCCGCCTGTCCGAGTGGCTTCCTGCCCCGAAGAAGGCTTCGAACAGGTCGCTGAACCCGCCGAAATCCTGCGCATAAGCGCCGCCGCCCGCGCCCGCTCCCCGTAGGCCTTCCGCGCCGTAACGGTCGTAAACCTGGCGCTTGCCGTCGTCGCGCAGCACTTCGTATGCTTCGTTGAGGTCTTTGAACCTCTCGGCGGATTCCGGGTCATCGGGGTTGACGTCAGGATGCAGTTTGCGGGCGAGCTTGCGGTACGCCCGCTTTATCTCTTCGGGCCCGGCGGTGCGTGGCACACCGAGAATTTCGTAGTAGTCCCTGTCAGCAGCCATTGTCTTGTTGCGGCGACGCCTTCCCGGCCCTCAGGCGGCGCGGCGGGCTATGCCTGCGCAGCGCCGGAAGCCTCGGGCTCTTCGAAGGGCTCCTCGAACGGCACTTCGGCCTCTTCGCCCGGGGTCTCCTCCGGAACGGGTCCGGCCTCGGCTTCGTCCGCGGCAGATCCGGCGGCCTCGGCCTGCGGCTCTTCGGGCTGCGAGGCGTCGCCGGCGGCGGAGTCCGCGGCCTGGTAGAGCGCCGTGCTGAGCCTGTACACGTCGGCGGAGAGCGCGTCAATGGCGGCGCGGACGGTGGCCATATCGGTCGAATCCCGCAGTGTGCGCAAGTTTACGATCTTTTCCTGTACAGAGTTGACCAGAGCTTCGTCCACTCGCCGCGCCGCGTCCCGCGCGGTCTTCTCCGCACTATAGACGAGCGTGTCGGCCTTGTTGCGAAGCTCCTGGATGTCGCGGCGCTTCTGGTCTTCAGCGCGGCGGCTTTCGGCCTCGGCGACCATTCGGGCAATCTCTTCTTTCGAGAGCGAGGCCGTCGAGGTGATAGTAATCGCCTGCTTGTTTCCCGTGGCGGTGTCCTTCGCCGACACGTGGACGATGCCGTTCACGTCAATGTCGAAGGTGACCTCGATTTTGGGGATTCCGCGCGGCGCCGGAGGTATGCCCGTAAGCTGGAAACGCCCGAGCGACTTGTTGTCGGCGGCCATCGGCCGTTCGCCCTGCAGAGTATGGATGTCCACCGTGCCCTGATTGTCGGCGGCGGTGGTAAAAACTTTCGACTGGCTCGTCGGGATGGTGGTGTTGCGGTCAATGAGCGGCGTGAAGACGCCGCCGAGCGTCTCGATGCCGAGGGACAGCGGGGTGACATCGAGGAGCACGACATCGCGCACCTCTCCGCCCAGCACCCCGCCCTGTATCGCGGCCCCCAGAGCGACGACCTCGTCGGGATTGATGCCGCGATGCGGGTCCTGCCCGAACAGCCGTTTCGCAAGCTCCTGCACGGCCGGCATCCGCGTGGAGCCCCCGACAAGAAGCACGCGATCCAGATCCTTCGCCTCCAGACGCGCATCGGCCAGCGCCTGTTTGGTCGGGCCCACCATGCGGTCCACCAGGCTTGCGGTCAGCTCTTCGAACTTCGCGCGGGTGAGGCTCAGGTCGAGGTGCGCGGGCCCCTCCGGAGTGACGGATATGAAGGGGAGGCTGATGCTCGTGGTGACGACGGCGCTAAGCTCCATTTTCGCCTTCTCAGCCGCTTCCCTCAGCCGCTGAAGCGCCATCTTGTCGGCGCGCAGGTCGAGCCCCGTCTGGTTCTTGAACTCGCCCGCCATCCAGTCCACGACCGCCTCGTCCCAGTCGTCGCCGCCCAGGCGCGTGTCGCCGTTGGTGGCCTTGACCTCGAAGACCCCATCGCCGAGTTCGAGAATGGAGACGTCGAACGTGCCGCCGCCGAGGTCCCACACAAGAACTGTGTGCGCATCGGTCTGATCGAGACCGTACGCAAGCGCCGCCGCGGTCGGCTCGTTGATGATCCGCACGACCTCGAGCCCGGCAATGGCGCCGGCATCCTTGGTAGCCTGTCTCTGCGAATCGGAAAAATAGGCCGGAACGGTGATGACGGTCTTCTCGACCCTCTCGCCCAGATAGGCCTGCGCGTCGTCCCGGAGCTTGGAGAGTATCTGAGCGGAGATCTCCTGCGGCGAATAATCCTTGCCGTCAATCGTCACCCGATGATCGGTGCCGATCTCCCGCTTGATGCTTGAAACGGTGCGGTCGGGGTTGGTGATGGCCTGGCGTTTGGCAAGTTGCCCCACAAGGCGCTCGCCGTTCTTTGAGATGCCGACGACCGAAGGACAGAGGCGGCTGCCGTCAGCGAGCGGGATAACGACGGGCTCCCCACCCTCGACGACCGCGACTACGGAGTTGGTGGTACCCAGGTCAATGCCGAGAATTTTCGCCATGTGATGTGTTTGCCGCCCGGCTTAGTCGTCTGTCCGTCTGGTCTCTTCGGCTCCCAGATAATAGTGGATTTTCTCGGCCTTCACTTCGTCGAGCGCGACAGTGAGGACGTTTGTACTGGACCGGGGCAGGAGTGGCTCGGCGCCATCGCGGAGCTGTTTGGCTCGCTTTGCGGCGAGAACCACCATTGCGTAGCGGTAGTTCTGGTCGGGAAGCTCGAGCACGGGGTTCTCCGCGGGCGCAGGCGCCGGTTCTTCGGCGGCCGATTCTTCAGCGGCCGATTCCGCGGTGGCCGATTCTTCAGCGGCCGGTTCTGCGCCTACCGCCTCTGCGGCGGCCGGTTCTTCAGCGGCCGGTTCTTCAGCGGCCGGTTCTTCGGCGACCGCTTCTTCGGCGACCGTTTCTTCGGCGACCGTCTGTTCGGCGACCGCTTCTGCCGGAGCCGTCTCTTCGGCGACCGCTTCCGCGGCAGCCGTTTCTTCGGCGACCGCTTCTGCCGGAGCCGTCTCTTCGGCGACCGTCTCTTCAGGGACCGCTTCTTCCCCGGCCTGGACCTGGGTAACGATCTCTTCCTTGCTTTCGGAGCTTTTCTTTCTGGTTGCCATTCACTCTCCCGCGGAACTCAAACAAAAGCGGCTGGCGCGCACAGGGCAGCAACGCCAGCCGCGTTTCTACCGGATGGCATTATATCCGCGAGCCCGCCCGCATGCCAACGTCCGGAGCGGACCCGGGCGCCCGGTCAGGGCAGAATGAACAGCCTGCCGTCTCCCGCGCCGAGCGAAACCTGGAACCCCTTCATCTCCGGGCTGTCATCAACGGCGGGGACGAGCTTGCCAGTTGCCTTGTCCACTTCGAGAACGTCCTTCGGGTCAGCGTCGAACTCAACCGTCGGCCACGCGGTGAACATGTGGCTGTAGTTGTTGATCAGCACCGCCCTGCGGCCGTCGGCGTGCCGGAACGCGCCGATGAGATAGTCCGCCGGGGGATCGCCCGGCACGGCGGCAATGCTCTTGAGCGCGGTGCCCTTCAGCGCGCTGGCGGCGTCGGTGTCGGGTTTGACCCGGACGACAGCGGTGCTTGTGAGCTGCATCAGCGTCGGGCCCATCGCCTTCAGCTCGGCGTTCATCCTGCGGGCCTCGTCGTAGTGGCGCGTCTTCCGGCCCTCGGCGGTGATGATCGCCCCGCCCTTCGGGAACTCGCCAGTTCCGCCAGCGCCCTTTCCCGGAGTCCAGTAGCAGAAGTAGAGCACTCCCTTTCCGCCGTACGCCAGCGTGGCGTAGATCTGCCATCGCATCTGCGCCTCGGTCGGGTCGAGCCGGTCGTTGAAGGGCATGGAGTAGAAGAAGTTCCAGAACGGCACCCGCGACGCGAGCGAGTACTTGCGCATGGTGGCAAGGTTATCAAGATAGCTCTGGCGCGAGTCGCCCTCGGGGCGCATCAGCGGATAGTGGTCCATCGAGAGCACTTCCGGGCGCACCTGCTTGACGAACTCGGCGACGTGCGTGTCGTAGTCCGGCGTGCCGAGCATGCCCGGCGAGGCGTAGTTCGGCAGAAGGTTGATGTAGCCGAAGCGGCCGGGATGCTTTCGCCGGATCTCGTCGGCGCGTTTCGCAAGATCGGGAAACGCCCCGGCGCCAGGCTCATCCACCATCATATATCCCCAGCAGGCGTCTGTGTCCGGCCACTTCTCGACCGGGCCTTCGGCGCGCACAATGGCTTTCAGCCCGCAGCGGCGGCACACTTCGAGCTGCTTCGCGGCATCCACCCCGAACCCCCCGATAACAAGCGTGAAGTTAGCGTCGGCGATCTCCCGGTAACGCTTGAGAGTGGTCTCCTCTGGCGGGGGCGGCACCCAGAACCCGATGGCGAACCGGTCCTGAACGAAGCGCGATGGCGCCGCGCTGGCGGCACAGATCAGACTGGCGATCAGTCCGACGGCAAGAGGGGTCAGCAGCAGAAATCTCATGTGGTTGGTATCCTCCCCGGAAAGTACTCCGGCGTTTCCCCATGACTACGGGGTGCATGGTCTGGCGTCCTGCGTCAGATAAGCAATCGCCATCGCAGCGAAATCAGAAAGGGCCCCGGGGCAGGAGGCCCCGAAGCCCTGTAGTGTCGAGCAGCCGGGCTCAGAGGCCCGGCAAGCAATAGAGGCGGTTTACCAGCGGTTGCGTCCGCCGCCACCGCCGCGGTTGCCGTAACCGCCGCCGCCACCGCTGCCGCGCTCCGGACGAGGACGCGCCTCGTTGACCGTCAGCGGGCGGCCATCCAGCGTCTGGCCATTCAGGGCATCGATCGCCGCCTGGGCGTTCTCAGCAGGAATGTCCACGAACGCGAAGCCCTTCTCTCCGATAACCCGCACAGACTCGATCGGGCCATACGGCTCGAACAGTTCACGAATGGAGCCCTCCGATGTGGAGTAGCTCATGTTGCCAACATACAGCGACTTAGTAGCCATCTATGATTCCTTCTGACTTCAACCCTGGATTTCAACGAGAAGCGAGACAGCGCGCGTAGTAATGAGCGGGAGTCAGTCACGGGATCCAGTCCGAGCGCAGAAAAGGAAAGCTATCCACGGGAAACAGGAGGCCGATGTGCCTGGTTGAGGAGGGTTGTGCGTCAATGGCTTAGACGCTGGACAAAACATGTTTGTTCCGCGCGGTTCGAAGACGCGCCAAGGCGCCCCCCGGAGGCGATGGCAG
>JAGVUD010000339.1 GCA_019136435.1 Armatimonadota bacterium
CATGTGGTCAGACAGGAAGGTAGCCATCGCATTCTGCGGCACGGCAGGAAGAAGGGGATTGTCGTCCTGGCTGGAAATCCATCGAAGGATGTGCCCAGGGCGCTTCTTCACACCATACTGAAACAGGCAGGCCTGATGGATCAATGAAAAGCTACACAGTCCTCTACGAAGAAGGCCCCACTTCCTGGGGCGCGAGCGTCCCGGACCTGCCGGGCTGCTTCGCTGTCGGTGATACGCGCGAGGAGGCGGAGACGCTCATCCGCGAGGCGATCGAGATGTACATCGCCGCGCTGAAGGAGGACGGGCAGCCCGTCCCCGAGCCTGCAACTACTGTAGGGTTGATCTCCGTGGCTTCCTGAAGGGTTCTGTGATGGGCAGTGAGATTGGCACGATGGGCAGTGAGATTGCTCACTGCCCTTGCCTTCTCCGGGGACATTCGTCCCGCCACGTCACACGGGGGACAGATGTCCCGGGAAAACGATCCACGCGTGAGACATCTCACGCCCGATCGGTGTTCCGACGACCGTGTGGAGCAACTTGCCATTCCCCGATGTGCGGTCATCTCTGCTGGCCGCACCGCGTCCGGGGCTTCTCTGCTCCCCATCCCGCCGCCGGGTCAAGCGATGCACCCTGACCGGAGCAAAGCTCCGGCAGACGCACTTGCGGGCGCGCAAATACTGCAGGATCAGAAGGACGCTTCCGAGGCGCACGTGTGGCGGCTGCGGGACGGTGGGGCTAGAATGACAACCGATAAGCACGCCGGCCGCGGGCCGGCTCTGCGCGCAATCTGACTCACTTGGGGGTGAAGAAGTAAGATGAAGCGTCTTATCGTTCGATCTGCACTGCTCCTCGGGCTCTGCGCCCTGATCTGCCACGGCGCCGCCTTCGCCGGGTCCATCATCCGCGTGAAACCCACCGGCTCCGACTCCAACAGCGGGGCGTCATGGCCGCTTGCCAAACAGACAATCCAGGCCGCTCTCGCCGCCGCTGTTTCGGGCGACGACATCTGGGTTGCCGCGGGCACGTACACCGGATCGGTGGCTCTGAAGACCGGCGTTGGTCTCTACGGCGGCTTCGCCGGGTCGGAGGAAAGCGCGTCCGAGCGCGACTGGCGCGCGAACGTCACGACCCTGGACGGCCAGCAGGCCACCAATGTTGTTGTGATCCCCGCCATGGCGGAGTTCTGCTCTCTGGACGGCTTTGCGGTTGCGAACGGAGCGACGGACTATTACGGCGGCGGTATCTACTGCGCCAACGGTTCGCGCGCCGAGATCCGGCACAACGTCATCGAGAACAACTTCGCCGCCCTGATGGGAGGCGGCATCTACTGCGACTACTCCTCCCATCCGGTCATCGAGGGCAACGTCATCCGCGGCAACGACTGCCCGGGCGGCTCGGGATTCAACGGCTTCGGAGGCGCCGTCCACCTGCACCTGTGCGGCGGAAACGTTTTCAACAACGTCATCTGCGACAACACCGCCGACTACGGCGGAGGCGTCTCGGTGTACAACGCATCGGTCTTCGTCCGCAACAACACCATCTGCTTCAACACGGCCATCAATGGCGGCGGCATCTACACCAGCGGGCACCCCGGATCTGCCGACCTGGGCAATAACATCGTCGCGTTCAACTCGTCGGGCATTGCGAACGTCTCCCTGAGCGCCGCGCCGGTGTGCAAGGGCAATGATGTGTACGGCAACACGGGCGGCAACTACAGCGGCACGATCCCTCTTGTCGACGACATCTCCGCCGACCCCATGTTCCGGGATGCGGACGCCCGCGACTTTCACCTGCTGTTCGGGTCGCCCTGCCTCGAGACCGGGTCCTATCCGATTGTCCCCACCGCCGACTTCGACGGCCGCCCGAGGCCGCAGGATGGCGACCTGAACGGCGTCGCCGAGTGCGATATCGGCGCGTTCGAGTACCGCCGCATCTGCGTCAAGTCAAACTCGCCCTCGCCGTCCGACGGCTCGACCTGGGCGAAGGCGTATCACACGCCCGCCGAAGCGCTTGCCGCAGCGCTGGACGGTGACGATGTGTGGGTGGCGGCTGCCGCCTATCAGGGCGGGCTCGTTCTGCCCGCGGGAGTCTCGCTTCTGGGCGGGTTTGCGGGCACGGAATCGGACCCTGCCGATCGTAACTGGAGCACGAACGTGACGACGCTCGACGGCAACGGCGCGCGGCACGTCCTGTCCGTCGCAGAGGGCGCGACGCCAGCCACGCTGATTGACGGCTTCACCATCACCGGCGGCGCGGCGACGGCGCTTGGAGGGCCGCCATCCGGCGGCGGAGTGTACTGCTACCGCGCTTCACCCACCGTGCGAAACAACATCGTCACCGGCAACTCGGCTTCCGGCCTGACATCGGCCTATGGAGGCGGAATCTACTGCTTCGAGTCAGAGGCGCGCATCATCAACAATCTCGTCACGCACAACACCCTCAGCGCCAGCGTGTCTCCCCAGACGAAGTCGGGCGCCGGCATCTACTGCAACGGCGGCGCGCCGCTGTGCGTGGGCAACACCGTCTGCGACAACAGCCAGGGCGGCGGGGTGTATCTCGCCAACTGCGACGCGGCTCTGCACAACAATCTCATCGCGTTCAACGACGCGGGTGTGGTGGCCTCCGGCGCCACGGTGGCGCTTCGCAATAACGATGTGTACGGCAACGTCTTCCTGATCGTCCGGAACTACGCCGGCATACCAGACCCCACGGGCACGAACGGCAACATCTCCGCCGACCCCGATTTTGTGGACAAAGCAGCCGAAGACTATCATCTGCTGGGGGATTCCCCCTGTATCAACGCGGGCTCGTCAGATCGGGGCCGACGAGTTCCTGCCTGTCGCCCGCACGGTGAGCGAGGCAAAGCTGCAGCAGGACGGGCTCCCGGTGGAGTTGAGCTTCGTATTGATCACCGCCGATCTCGGGGACTGTGAGTACGTCGAACCATCGCACCGTTCCTGCGGAATCCGCATCGTCCGCAGGGCGGGAGAGCCCGCGTACGGCGTCGCGGCCATGGTTGACGTTGAGGGCGTCGCTGCCACCACCGAGGGCGGCGAGCGCTACATCGCCTCAGCCGATCTCACCTTCAAGGGATACAACATCAGCCCCATCGTGCCGAAGACGATTGCCTGCCGCAACACCGGCGGTGGAGACCTTGCTCCCGACCCGCTGTTCGGCGCCGGTCAGAAGGGCGTGAAGAACGGCGCCGGCCTCAACAACATCGGGCTTCTGGTGAGGATCTGCGGCCTGGTTACGAGGGTGGACGCGGCGCAGCAGTACTTCACCGTGCGGGATGGTTCCATTGCCTGGAACGGGCAGGCGATCAGGGACAGCTCCGGCTTCGGCGGCGTGCGGGTTCTGGCGGCGGGCCTGTCGCTTCCGTCCGCCGGGCAGTACGTGGCGGTCACCGGCGCGCTAAGCTGCGAGAAGCCTGGCGCCGACCTGTACCCGCTGCTTCGCCCACGCACACAGGCGGACATCACCGTCCACTAGACCAGCCTGGCGCACTTCCGGCCCGGCCCACGAAAGAAGCGAAGGGTGATGGTGGGTGAGATTGCTCACCCACCTTGCCTTCTCCGGGGACATCTGTCCCGCCACCTCACACAGGGGACAGATGTTTCGGGAGAACGCTCCGAGCGCGAGGCATCCCACGCACGAGCGTGGCACAGCCATTCCAATAGACCGGCGCATCATCGCAGTTCTTGCCCGAGCTTTTGGAGGCTCTTGCGGGCACGCTCGATCCTCCGCTGCCAATCGCCCCCCCATCCCTGCGCGATTGCTGTCTCGCAGAGCCGGATGACCTCCTCATGCTTGCCCTCGGTGGAGCGGATTATGCACAGCCGCCTGAAGCCGAGGTGACTCGGAGGAGCGAAAGGGTGCGGCGGCTCCGTGCGTCCGAACATCTGGGCGCTTCTCTCTTGCCCGGCTCGGTGCTCCTCAATCATGGCAGCTATGACCTGCGGTCCGATCTCGATCTGTCTGTCGCAGAATCGCAAGACGGTGTTCATCGCGCCCGGCTGGTCTCTGTGTCGGTAGTAGACCTGAATAATCTGCGAGTACAGAAAGTGGACGTCAATGATGCTCGCGCCTTCGACCATCCTGAGGCCCTGTTGCGCGACTTTGTGGGCGGTCGCGAGATCGTCGGTCAGCCACCCGAGAAGGACAACGACGAACCCGAGCGGCTGATGGGTCGTCACCATCCCGGGCTCGCCTGAGAGGTCGCAACCACAGGTCCGGAT
>JAGVUD010000124.1 GCA_019136435.1 Armatimonadota bacterium
CTGCGGGGCGGCGGTTTGAAAAACGAAACGGTTTCGTTTTTGGATTTACGGCTTTGGATTTACGGCCGGCCGGTGGCGCGGGCGTCGATGGCGGCCTGCAGCGGATCGGCGGGCGGGGGCGCGCCGGCGGGCGGCGCGGTCTCCGGCGGTGGAGCTTCGTCATGCGTCTTTGGTTTGGGCTTGCTTGCGGATGCAGCCTTGTAGAGCTTTTGTACTTTGGTGCGTGCTACTGCGGCGTCATCACCCTCGACAACATCGCGCTTAAGAACCCCTTCCCGGAGAAGCGCGACAATCTCCTCATCCTCAATCTTTATTCCTGATGCCAGTTTGCGAAGTTCACGGCGCACCTGGACCTGCCGCCCCAGAAAGTCGGTCTCGATCGTCGCGTCCGGGATTGCGGTTCGTTTCTTTTTCGCCATGGTGTTTCTCCTAGTCGGTTTTTGTTGGCTTGCCGTCCATTCGGTACCCGCTTATGCCGTGTATCAACCAGTCATAATTGCCGCCCGCAACGAGGTCGGCCAAAAGCCACTTTTCATCTGGGGTGGGCTCCGTTTTGTTTTTGATAAAACTCCTGAGCTTTCCCACCGAGATGCACATTGAGTTTGCAAGCTTAACCTCTGTTAGCTGCGACTGGATCATGCACTTCTTAATCCGTTCGCCGAGAGTCTTGGGTATCATAACGCACCTTCCAATTTCTTTATCGCTGCTAACAACTTTTCAACACTGACCGCAGCTTCGGCTGCGTTCTGTTTCAGCCTATTGATCTTTGCGTCCAAGCTGGCAACCATAACTTTCGGTTTGGAATCCATGGGGCCGGGAGCTGACAAGGGTGTATCGTCGAACCATGATTCCATTTGGACTTCTAGCACCTTCGATATCGCATATAACTCCCGCGATTTAGGCATCTGTCTTTTGTTGATGTACTTGGAAATGGTTCCCTGAGAAATCCCGGTTGCCCGCGATAAGTCTCGCTGGTTCATCCCCCTCTCTTCCATAAGGGCCACAAGCCGACTAGAAAAAGATTCCATACCGAAACTTCCTTGTTGACACGATTATTCCAAATCGAATAATATGCGCCCTGTAACGCATAGCAAGCGGCATGGTACCACCGAGATCATGCGAAGGAAAGGACAAGGATGATGAATCAGACAATTAACCCGGTGACGCTCTTCAGGGGCGTGACCCGGACCGCGAAGCGGGTCGGGGTCTCGCAGGGGCACCTTTCGCGGGTGCTGCGCGGCGAGCGGAAGGCGGGCAAGGAACTGGAGCGCAAACTGAGGCGGATGGGCATCACGCCGGGAGGGCGGGCGGTATGAGCGAGGTGGTAATCCGCGTGGTGGTGGAGCAACGCCCGGCACCCGCCCCGTCGGGGGCGGCGGCCTGGGCGCCGAAGGGCGGGAGGCGGGCGGTGACGCCCGCGCCGAAGTACGGGCTCGGCAAGGTGCTGTACTACAAGCCGGCCAGCAGGAAGGGCAAAGACATGAACGAAACGAAAACGAAAATAGTCAAGGAGACGCGGACGGTGACGCGGTTCCGCGGGCTGGGAAAGGCGGCGCGTGAGCTGGGCGTCTCGCGCGGGCACCTGAGCTATGTGCTGCACGGCCAGCGCAAGCCGGGCAAGGACCTGGAAAGGAAGCTGAGGCGGATGGGCATCACGCCGGGAGGGCGGGCGGTATGAGCGAGGTGGTAATCCGCGTGGTGGTGGAGCAACGCCCGGCACCCGCCCCGGCGGGGGCGGCGGTCTGGGCGCCGAAGGGCGGGAGGCGGGCGGTGACGCCCGCGCCGAAGTACGGGATCGGCAAGAAGCTGTACTACAAGCCGGCCAGCAGGAAGGGCTGGCACAGCGCGAAGTTCGTGGTGGCGGAGATCCGCATCCACGCGGTGCGCGGCGTGAGCTACCACGACTGGGACGGCAGCGGGCACAGGGAGGACGACGTGGAGCCGAACGCGGAGGCGGCGTTCAAGCGGTGGCCGGCGAAGGATCTGCCGGAGGCGTAGCGGTTTTCCCGGCGCGGCGGTCGCGCCGGGGCGTAGCAAAGCAACGAGGAAGGAGACAGGCGATGAACAACAGGCAACATGAGAATCAGGCGGGAGAGGGCGCGGAACGGTGCCCGTTCTGCGGCGGGACCGGGACCCTGACGCCGAAGAGGCAGAAGAGGCCCAATGTCCGGGCGGCGGACATGGCGCGCCTGGAGGAGGCGGGATGGGCGGCGAAGAAGCCGGGGAACTGGGAGAACTGGGGCGCGCACGCGGCGTGGGCGCTGCGGGCGTACATCGGGGCCGACGGGCAGCTCAGGCCGGCGTGGCAGAGGATGATGGATGACCTGCGGGACGGGGCGGACCTTCCGGGGCTCGGGTATGTGCCGTGGCCCGGGGACCGCCCCGCGGGCTGGATCCCGTGGGGGATGGGATACGCGAACGTGCGCCGCGAGTACAAACGCATCGCGAGCGCGGACGGCCCGCGTGCGCGGAAGGAGGAGAAGGAGGATCCGGAGGCGGACTTCGCGCGCCTGGAGGAGGCGGGATGGGCGGCGATGAAGCCCGGGCGCCAGGAGGGTTTGACGGAGCGCGCGGCGTGGGCGCTGCGGGCGTACGCCGGCGGCGGCGGGAAAGTCATGCCGGCGTTGCGGTCGATGCTGCGCGACCTGCGGCGGGGCGTGTGCGTCCCGGGCATCGGGACGTGGCGCGACATCTGGACGGCGCAGCGCCCCGGCGAGCCGGTGCCGGACGGCTGCCCCCGCGGCTGGTTGACGGCAAGATGGCTGTATGGGGGCGTGTGCCGCGCTTACAGGCGGCTCGAGAACGCC
>JAGVUD010000189.1 GCA_019136435.1 Armatimonadota bacterium
GGAAGCGTTACGCTCGCCGAGGGAGTGGCGGCTCCGTCGAGGTGGAGGGCCTGCGTCGAGCCGTCGTAAGTGACCTTGAAGGCGTGCCACTGGCCGTAGGGCAGAGGCGCTGCCACGGCGGATTTGACGTACCCTCCCTCCGCCTTCCACGTGGTCAGCTCCACCCTGCCGCCGGGAAGCAGAAAGATGAGCGCAACCACGCCGCCGCTCGCGTCCATGAGGCACCACGGAATGCCCTCCTCCGGGATCGCCTCCACGAACAGGTTGAAGGTGCAGGTGAAGGGCTGGTCGAAGGCCCGGAGCCCGGAGGGGGCGCGGACGGCGCCCGAGCAGTTGTCTGCGTCAATCTTCAGGGAGTACGGGCTGGATGTGAACTGCTCGCTGCTGACTGTGACCGACGGGCTCGCGGGGGAGGGCCTCCAGTACGTGCCGGCGGTCCAGTCGCCGTCATCGAAGCTGTCCGAAAAGACGATGGACGGCACTGCGAGGGCGCTTCCGGCGGCCGATGCCAGAAGCGCTGCGATGGTGATGGCGAAAATGAGTGCTGGAAACCGGCGCGGCATGACTGGAGACTCCTTCACGGCCATTATACGCCTGAACTCTTGCGCACAGAACCCCGGCGGCGTCCAGCGGGCGCCGCGGGCCGGCTACGTGTCCCGACGCAAGACAGCCGCCCAGTCTATGGACGCGCCGCTTCCGATCTGCTCCTGAAGGCGGCGGAATGTCGCGTTGTCCCGGGTCATCTTCGATATCGGGACGGCCACGGCTTCGGGAAGCACGGCTCGGATCCGCCCGGCCCCGGCGGCGTTCATCGAGTGGACGATAACGAGCGCCCCGGCGCTGGAGGACGCGGCAATGCTTTCGGCCACGGCATCGCCCTTCTCGCCGCCCGCGAGGTCGTAATCGAGCGAGATGAGGTCGAAAGTGAAGGCACTCAAAAGGGTCCGCGCCCTGCCTGCCGTGTTCACGAGCACCCACGCATGCCCGCGGTAGAGGTTCGTGAGCAGCTTCTGCCTGTCCGGGCTGTCCTCGACGATAAGGACGCGCCGAGGCCGCGTCGGGTTTGAGTCAGCTTCCTGCAATCGGGCTCTCCTTTGCGTCCATTATACGCGCGAATCGCCGCGTTCAGAAGCGCGGTGCGGCAGGAAAGCGGGCGCGCGCTGTCCAAACGCACTTCAGGCCGAACAGGCAGGAGAAGCAAGAGGCAATGAGCAAGACGGGCGGTTTTTCAGAGCGCGAGACGGCGGCGATTGACAGGGCGGCGGAGGCGGCGCGCAGAGCGTGGAGCGCTCCCGGACTGGCGGTGGCGGTCGTGAGAGACGGCGAGGCTCTTCTGCGCGTCTTCGGCCTGCGGGATCTGGGCGGCGCGGAGCCCGTGACGCCCGACACGGTCTTCGCCCTGGCGTCGGTTTCGAAGGCGTTCACGACAACGGCCATCGCCATGCTCGTGGACGAGAAGAAGCTGGCCTGGGACGAGCCCGTCCGGACTTATCTTCCCTGGTTTCGCCTGCGCGACCCCGCCGCCGATGCCTGCGTGACGCTGCGCGATCTCGTGTGCCACCGCTCCGGCATGCCCCGGCACGATACGCTCTGGTACGCGCAGGATTGGACGCGCGAGGAGACCGTGCGGCGATACTGCGCGGCCCCGCACTCGACATCGTTCCGCAGCACCTACGAGTACGCCAACATCCCGTTCATGGCGGCGGCGCTGGCGCTCGAAGCCGTCACGGGCAAGAGCTGGGAGCAGTTCGTGCAGCAGCGGATCTTCCGGCCGCTGGGGATGAAGACGGCGTGCATTGACGTTAGGGCTGCGCAGAAGCTGCCGGACCATGCGTCGCCGCACGAGAAGTACCGGGGCAAGCTCGCCGTGCTTCCGTGGCTGGACATGTGCGCCGAGGCTCCGTGCGGGGGCATCATCGCGAGCGCAAGCGACATGTCGCGCTGGATGGAGTTTCAGCTGGGGGAGGGCGAGTTCCGGGGAAAGAGGCTCATCTCGAAGGAAGCCTTCCTGGAGACGCACAAGCCCTGCGTTGTGATCCCGGCCGAGAACCCCGACAAGCACGGCTTCGACTTCGGCGTCAACATATCGAGCTACTGCCCGGGCTGGAACCTGCACGACTACCGCGGGCTCACGGTGCTCGATCACGGCGGGCTGATTGACGGGTTCACCTCGGCGGCAACGCTGGTGAAGCGCGAAGGGCTGGCGGTGGCAGTGCTCTGCAACCTGTCCGGCGGCACGGTGGTGCATGCCGCCACGAGAGGCATTGTGGACGCTCTGCTCGGCCTGCCGGGCTGGAACTGGCCGAAGCTGTTCAAGGCGAGGGCGCGGGCGGAGCGGGAAGAGGAGCGCAAGAAGAAGGCCGAAGAGCGCGCGAAGAACCCGCGCCTGCGCGGCACGCGGCCGTCCCTTCCGCTGGAGGCGTACGCGGGCGACTATGACGACGCGGCGTACGGGCGGTTTTCGGTCGCGCTTCAGGATGGCCGGCTGGTGTTCACCTACGGCCTGGTGAAGCTGCCGATGAAGCACTATCACCTGGACACGTTCAGCTTCAAGAAGGACGAGCCGGGCTGGGTGTCGGAGGGTAAGGCGCAGTTTCTGCTGAACCCGGCCGGGCAGGTGACGGGCCTGCGCGCGGAGGGGATGATCAACTGCGAGTTCCGGCGCGTGGCTGAAGCGAAGTGACTCAGGGGATGAACCGGCGCATGAGCACTCCGTCGAAGTAGTCCGCGCCTGCCTTGATGTCCCGCTCCAGCACCGCCAGCCGCTCGAATCCGGCGCTTTCATACAGCCGCACGGCGGGCAGGTTGTCGGCGCGCACCATCAGATAGACGATCTCGAGCACACCGCCGCCCGCCGCCCGCCGCAGTGCCTCGTCCAACAGCGCTTTGCCGAGTCCCTTGCCCCGATGCTCGGACGCAATCCCCATGTTCAGGTCGGCCGTGTGCCGCAGCCTTGCCGCCGTGCGCGGGATGACGGTCACGTACCCCGCCGGCTTCCCGTCCACCTCCGCCGCCAGCGCGATGGCTCCCGGACGGGCCGTGACCTCCTGCATCTTCTCTCGGAAGTCGTCAAGGCAGGCGTACTGGTCGCCCAGGTCGGCGCTCATCAGGCCGGAGGCATAGACGTCGGTGAACAGGGCGAAGACGTCCTCCGTGCGGAACTCGTCGAGGTAGCGGATTGAGGGGATCATCGCAGGCATTATACCGGACCGGCATCGAACGCCCCCAAGGGGTCGCCCAGGACCTTGTGCCCGTTCTTACCGTTCCCGCTTGATGTGCTTCGCGAGAATGACGCGGTACGCGGGACGGTAGGCTTTCCCGTAAACGCCAGAGTGGCTGACCGCGGGATATCCGGCCTTCTTCATCCGGCTGTCCAGTTCTTTCCAGTCTTCGAACCTGACCTGATTAATCGGGCGCTTCTTGACCTGTTCTCCCAGGAGCTTCCACTGCCTGATGAAGCCGGTCTTATCGGCGCGGAACTCCTTCGCTGACTCGATGAACGCCTCCAGCACAGCCTCTTTTGAGATCCCCTGTGCTTTGGCCACCGCCAGGTTCAGACGCACAAGCCGGCCGTCGGGCCTGAGCGCGACAGTGAGCTTCTCGCCAGCATTCGGCTTGCGGAGGCCATCCCACTCCCGATCCATCCAGGCGCGCGCGTCTTCGGGGTTTCCTGCGGCATGCTCTCCGCCCAGGTTGGCGTGATACAGCCACTTGTAGGCATCCTGCGCCTGCATCAGGGGTGTGCTCTTCCACGCCTTCTCGTACCAGGCAAGGTCTGACGTGCAGGCAGACGCGCCCTGCAGAGTGAGGCAGGAGAATACTGCTATCAAGAGGGGTTTCGTGTGGACCTCCTTTTTGCATTTCGCTTCGGAGTGAGCCGAACGGGCCGAAAGAGATAGACTAGTACCGGCGACCCTGATTGCAGATCCCGGTCCAGCGACTGCAACTCAAGCGTCTGGCTGTTGACTTGCTTGTCCCGGCTCTTCTGGCACCCATTCCTGAGCGCGAAGTTCCGCCTCAACAGCAGCCTCGACTACCCGGGCCTGATTCACGAGAGCCTCGGTCAGCGCGCGATCATACTCGACGAGGTCGTCCGGGTAGCGGGCCGACACACCGGCATCAGTGAGAGCTGTCAGGTCGCCCACAGCATCCGGGACGGCCGATTCCTTCGGAAGCGACAGAACGAGCTCGGGGAGATCGTGTGTCTTGCGAAACGGCACGCCGTAGTGGGTCAACAGCGCTTTCAATTACTTCTCTGCTGCCTGCTGCGCGTGAAAGCAGACTGCCTCGAGCGGAGCATCGCCGTGCGGAAGCAAGTACTCGATGGCCTTCAAATCGTGTCTGGCCGTCGCAATCCAGGCCTTGACCTGTCTGGCAACCTCAGGCTCTGGCATACAGCACCCGCCCTTCTTTGTCCGCGGGATAAGCGACGCTTCCGGGCACGCCCTTCCTCGCCTCAAACTCGCACTCCGTCAGCAAGACGATGTCCTTCGGCAAACCCATGCCCGCCAGGGCCCGTCTCATTCGGACACGAAGCACTCTGCGATCTTCCACTTCGGGCACCACCACCAGCAGGTCCACATCGCTGTCATCCGTAGCCTCGCCGCGCGCGAACGAGCCGAACAGGATAATCCTGCTCGGCTGGAACAGCTCCACCAGCCGGTCGGCCATGTTTTGTATGACAGCTCGAGAGTCGGTCACAGCGGCCTCCATCACCACCGATTATACTGCAACGTCTGCAAGCCCGGGGCTCCGGTTTGATCCTTCGGCAATGACAGCCACCTGCCATTCCTGTGTGCCACCAGGCCGAATTGCCGAAGCGGCTGGCTGCTCAGACGGCGGGAACTGACACCGGCCTAAACAGCGAGGCTGGCGGTTGGCGTCATTCCCGCCGGATAAATCCGTTCCCCGGTTGGCATCGCACTACGCTACGCCGCGATGGTGACCTGCTCCGCGCAAGACGTGGGCGGCGGCACAGGCTGGCCCGTCTCGCGCAACGCCGCGATGTGGCCAGCAATCGCTTCCCGGATGTGCTTGCGCGCTTCCTCGAGTGTGCTGCCTGTTGTTACGCAACCGGGAAGGTCGGGGACGTACGCGCCCCACGGCTCCTCGCCGGGCGCTCCCTGCTCGAAAACAACGGTGTAGCCTTTCGCTTCAATCATTTCCAGCCCGCCTGTTTGAAGATGCTGTGCAGCGTCCTTGGAGGGATGTCTCTGCTGCCGTGTACCGGAACGGTAACAAGCCCTGGCCGCTCGGGGTGTTTGTAGTGCTGATGCGCGCTCTCCTGTCGCACCAACACATAACCTTCCTTGCTCAGCCGTTTGATAACTTCCCGTGCGGTCATTATAACACGCGCTTTCTGGCCCTGGTGAGCGGACATGTGCCGGGGGCCAGCCCTTGCGGACTGGCCCCCACGCAACTTCAGCCTGTCGGCCGCTGCCTACTTGTCGCGGCTCGAGCCGGCGCCCTTCTCCAGCGCGGCCTGCGCGGCCGCGAGGCGGGCGACGGGGATGCGCTTCGGCGAGCAGGACACGTAGGTCAGGCCCAGCTTGTAGCAGAACTTGACCGAGTCCGGATCGCCGCCGTGCTCTCCGCAGATGCCCAGCTTGATGTCCGGGTTCACCTTGCGCGCGTCCTCGACGCAGATCTCCATCAGCCGGCCGACGCCCTTGATGTCAATGCTCTCGGTCGGGTCAACGGGGATGATCCGCTTCTCGATGTAGAGAGGCAGGAACTTGCCCGCGTCGTCGCGCGAGAGGCCGTACGCCATCTGCGTCAGGTCGTTGGTGCCAAATGAGAAGAAGGCGGCTTCCTTCGCAATCTCATCGGCGGTGAGGGCTGCGCGCGGGATCTCGATCATCGTCCCGAACTTGTAGTCCACCTGGACCCCCTCGGCCTTCATCGTCTCAACGGCAACCTGCTCGAGCTGCTCCTTGATGTAGGTCAGCTCGGTCACGACGCCGACGAGCGGGATCATGATCTCGGGATGCACGTCCAGCCCGGCTTTCTTCACCTCGCACGCCGCGCCGATGATGGCCGCAACCTGCATCTTCACGATGCCCGGGAAGTAGATGGAAAGCCGACAGCCGCGCAGACCCAGCATCGGGTTGAACTCGTGCAGGTCCTGAACCTTGCCCATCAGCTTCATCTTCGCGTCGTAGGCCGGTCCGGTCTCGCCCTTCACGCGCATCTCGGTCGTCTCGACGAGAAGCTCTTCCAGGCTCGGCAGGAACTCGTGCAGCGGCGGGTCAATCAGACGCACCGTCACCGGGTTGCCCTTCATCGCCTTGAAGATGCCGACGAAGTCCTCGCGCTGAAGCGGAAGCAGCTTCGCGAGAGCGGCGTCGCGGGCGGTCTCGTCCTCGGCCAGGATCATCGCCTGGACGGCCGGGACGCGGTCGCCCATGAACATGTGCTCGGTGCGGCACAGGCCGATGCCCGACGCGCCAAGCTCGAGGGCCTCGGCGGCCTGCTCGGGAGTGTCGGCGTTCGCGCGCACGCCCATCGTTCGGAAGCTGTCCGCCCACTCCATGAACGTCGCGAACTTGCCCGAAACCTCCGGCGCCTTGGTGGGAACCTGCCCCAGGTAGACCAGCCCGAGCGTTCCATCAATGCTGATGAAGTCGCCCTCTTTGAGCGTGGTTCCGTTCGCGGAGATCGTGCGGGCCTTGTCGTCAATCTGCAGAGCGCTGCATCCGCACACGGTGGGGATGCCGTACTGCCGGGCGACGAGCGCCGCATGCGAGGTCTTGCCGCCGGTCGCGGTCAGGACGCCCTTCGCGGCGAGCATTCCGCCCAGGTCGTCCGGGGTGGTCTCGCGGCCGACCAGAATGACCGGCGTGCCGCCGTCGGCCATCTCGAGCGCGGCCTCGGCGCCGATGGCGACCTTGCCCACCGCTCCGCCGGGTCCGGCGTTCAGGCCCTTGGCGAGCACCTGCGGGTTGTTCTTCTTGACGTACGCCGCATCGAGCGACGGAAGGAGCATCAGGCCGGGAACCTCGGGCGGAACCCGCAGGACGGCCTCGTCCTTCGAAATGAGCCCCTCGCCCACCATGTCAACGGCGATCTCGATGTGCGCGGCGGGGGTGCGCTTGCCGGAGCGGCACTGCAGGATGAAAAGGCGGCCCTTCTCGATGGTGAACTCGATGTCCTGCATGTCGCGGTAGTGGTTCTCGAGCTTCTTGGCGATCTCGACGAACTGCTTGTAGATGGCGGGATTCTCGTTCGCGAGCTGGTCAATCGTCTCGGGAGTGCGCACGCCGGCGACCACGTCCTCGCCCTGCGCGTTCATCAGGAACTCGCCGTAGATGTGATTCTCGCCCGTCGCGGCGTCGCGGGTGAAGGCAACGCCCGTGCCCGAGTCCTCGCCCATGTTCCCGAAGACCATCGTCTGCACGTTGACGGCGGTGCCCAGGTCGTGGGATATCTTCTCGCGGTTGCGATAGATGACCGCGCGGGGATTGTCCCAACTCCTGAAGACGGCTTCGATAGCGAGCTCGAGCTGCTTGAGCGGGTCTGTCGGGAAGTCTTCGCCGGTGATCTTCTTGTAGTACTCTTTGAACTGTCCGACGAGCACCTTGAGTCCGGCGGCGTCAACGTCGGTATCCTGCTTCGCCCCCGCTTTCTCTTTGAGAGCGTCGAAGATGTGCTCGAACTTGTCCTTCTTGAGTTCCGGGTATTCATCGGACAGGACGATGTCGGAGAACATCATCACGAAGCGGCGGTAGGCATCCCATGCGAAGCGATCGTTGCCGGTCAGCTTGATGATTGCGGCGGCGGTGTCGTCGTTCAGGCCCAGGTTCAGGACGGTGTCCATCATGCCCGGCATGCTGAACTTCGCGCCGGAGCGCACGGAAACGAGAAGCGGGTTGGCGGTATCGCCGAGATTCTTGCCCATGTCCTTCTCAACGGAGGCGAGGGCGGCCCGGACATCGTCCATCAGGCCTTCGGGGAACTTGCCATTCTTGCTGTAGTAGTTGCAGCACTCGGTGGTGATGGTGAATCCGGGCGGAACGGGGAGCCCGATGTTGGTCATCTCAGCAAGGTTCGCACCCTTGCCGCCGAGAAGGTCGCGCATGGTCGCGTTGCCTTCGTTGAACAAATAGACGCGCTTGTTGGTCATAGGTCCTCTTTTGTCTGATGTCGCTGTGTCTGCTTGCGCCCGGGCCTGAAGCGCGCCCGGCGCGGAAGTCTTGCGGTATGCCGATTGCGGCTCTTGCCGCGGGCAACCATTGCCGCCCAATGAGGGGTTTTCCGCCGGATATCCGGGGAGAAAACCCTGCTATTTTAGCCGGATTGCGGAGGAATCCGCAAAAGATGCGGTAAGCGGTCAGCAGAAGAAGACGCTGCCGGTGTTGCCGGCAGCTACCGGAGGAAGGAGTGGCAGTATGAACAGCAAGGGCTTTTTCGAGTCCCTCTTCGATTTCTCGTTCACGAGCTTTATCACCACGCGGATCATCTCGGTGGTGTACGGGCTTCTGATCGCCGCGGGAGCGCTTGTGGCTCTCTCGATGATCATCGGGGCTTTGCAGGGTGGCGCTTTCCCGCTGATCCTGGCCATCATTGCCGCGCCGTTTGTGTTCCTGCTGTACGTCGTGATTGCCCGGGTGTACTGCGAGGTGATCATCGTGCTGTTCAAGATCGCGGACAACACCGCAATCCTGGCAGGCCGCCACGAGCAGCCGCCCGCGCCGCCGGCCGTCTGAGGCGAAGCTCCGGCAGGAGTCCTAAAGCGGGAGGGTGACCACCTCGCCGCGCCTGCTCGACTCGTAAACCGCGAGCACCAGTTCCAGTGTGCGGCGCCCCTCGGCGCCGTCCACCATCGGCGGCCGGTCCTCACGGATCGCGCTCAGGAAGTCGCGGAACTGCGCCAGGTGCCCGGCGGCCGAGAACGCCATCGGGTCGCTCGATCCGCTGCCCGTCTTCGGCCCGCTCAGGCCGGGCGGGGCGTCCGAGTTCGCCGTCTTCCACAGCACGAAGTCGCTGTCCTGCAGAATGGCCGATCCCCTGTCCCCCATAATCTCCACGCGGATGTGAAGGCCCGGATAGGCGCTGGTGGTGGACTTGATGCTGCCCAGGGCGCCGCTCTCGAACTCGACGACAGCCGATGCCGCGTCTTCGACCTCGATGCTGTGCGAGATCGTGCGCGAGAACCCGGCGACGCTGCGCACCGGGCCGCCGAGCCACCGCACCAGGTCCACCGTGTGAATCCCCTGGTTCATCAGCGCGCCGCCGCCGTCCATCTTCCACGTTCCGCGCCAGTCGCTGGCGCTGTAGTAGGCGGGCTCGCGATAGTACAGCACGCTTCCGTTCACGAAGACGAGCTTCCCGAACTCCCCCGCAAGCGCCGCCTGCTTCATAGCCTGGCAGACATGATCGAACCGGCGCTGGGATATGACCCCGAGCTTCACACCGGCTTCTTCCGCGGCGCTGATTGCGGCGTCCGCGCCTTCGAGCGAGATCGCGAGGGGCTTCTCGACGAGCACATGCTTGCCCGCGCGCGCGGCGGCAATCGCCTGCGCCGGATGCAGCCCCGAAGGGGTCCCGATCGTGACCACGTCCACATCCGGGCGGCTCACAAGCTCTTCCACCGACCGGCAGGCGCATCCGCCGTGCTCTTTCGCGAACGCCTCCGCCGCTTCGAACGGCAGCGCGCAGACCGCGGCAAGCTGGGCGTTCTCGAGCTCGCCAATCACCTGCGCGTGCAGTTTCCCTATATTACCGGCGCCAATGAGGCCGAATCCGAACTGGCTCTTCTCCGACATGCCCTCTGTGTTACGCGCGCCCCGCGCGAACTCCTTCACCAGAAAGCTGCCAGGGCCGGCAGCGTTTGACGCAGGGGCGGAGCGTCTCCTATAATCCCCCTGTCCCGGGCGTCACGGCCGCGGCCGATGGCACTCCGGAGAACCTCTCACACAGGCATTCAACAGTCCGATGAAAATGGATATAGCAGCCGTCTGGCACGAAGCTGGCGAACGGGTCAAGGACAAATACATGATCCCGACGCTCTGGCGCGCACTCGAAAATTCGGTCGCAATAACGCTCGAAGACGGGCAGTTCGTGGTCGGGCTCGGGCCCGGCTCAACGCACCTCGCCGGACACCTGAACGCCCCGGAGTACCGGAACGCCATCGAGGCGGCAATCGCCGGGGCGTGCGGACAGCGCGTGCGGCTGGTCGTCATTGATGGCGTCGGAATGGATGAGTGGGTCAACTTCAAGGCCCGCAGAGATGCCATCGCCGAGCAGCGCGAGAAGGCCCGTCAGAAGACCGTCCGCGAGCGCGCCACCACTCAGACCTGGGACGGCGTGATGGAGGCGGTCGGCCGGTCGTTTGCAAAGCTCCAGCTCCGCCAGCTTCCGCAGGTGCGCGCGAAGTACATCGAGACCGCCGTCGCGATGATCTCCGACGCGATGGATGAGATCTACGACGAGAAGAGCCCCGACGAAGCTTCGCACCGCGCGCTTGCCCGGGTCATTGACCGGGTGGGCACGCTGGCGGAGGTGCCGTCCACCATCGTGGCGCTCGAGATTACGCGGTTCAGGAAGAGAGACTCGGACTGAATCCCTGCCCGCCGATAGCCCGCGGCGCAGCCCGCGAACGAGCCGCAAGAGGAGGAAAAGACTTTGACCAGGTTCGTGCTTTTCGCCGCGCTGGCCTGTGCGGCGCTCTGTGCGTTGCCCGCCATGGCTGAAGACCGCGCCGCGGCGCGTCAGCCGGGCACTTCGTTCCAGACGGGAGGCGGCTGGACTCCGTCCGTTGACATCCGCTCGGACGCCGCCATCGTCTATTCCGCTGACAAAGCCACCATGGAATCGTGGGCGGCGCGCGGCTACACGCTGCAGACCATGGGCGGATTCCGCACCGGCGACGCTTACATCAAGGAGCACCCGGAGGAGGGCCAGACAGCGAAGGACGGCGTCATCCTCACCTGCGGGCCGGGCAGCTACTACATGGTGCCCACCGAGCGGCGCATCCAGGCGATGGTGGACTTCTTCCTGCAGGCCATCGAGAACGGCTCGACGGCGGTTATCCCCGAAGAGCCGGAGTACTTCGCCAGCGCGGGATACTCGGACAGCTTCAAGGAAGCCTGGCAGAAGGAGTACGGGGAGCCATGGCAGGACCCCGCGTCTTCGTTCGACACCCGCATCAGGGCGGAGCAGCTCAAAGGGAAGATGGAGCTGAAGTTGATCCGCTCCATCCTGCAGGCGGCCGAGAAGAAAGACCCGTCGGTGCGGCGGATGGTGGCGCACCACAGCCCCGTCAACTACCACGGGTGGGGCATCACGTTTCCCTTCGACGACTTCGCGAAGATGACGGAACTGCAGGAGGCCATCGGGCAGGTTTGGACGGGAACGGCGCGCACCCCGGCCATGTTCCGGGGCAAGACCGGGGAGCGAACGTTCGAGACGGCGCTGCTCGAGTACTCGTCGCTGGTGGAGCTGTACCGCGGCACGGGCAAGCGGCTCTGGTTTCTGGCCGACCCGCTGGAGGACAACCCCGACCGGACAATGGAGGACTACCGCTCCAACTACTCGCACACGCTCGTCGCCAGCCTGCTGTTTCCGCAGGTCAACGCGTACGAGCTTCTGCCCTGGCCCGACCGCATCTACGGGCGCGTTCCCGCCGACTATGCCACGGCGCTGGGGTGCGTGTTCCATGCGCTCGGCGAGATATCGAAGCAGGGCGCGGCGGATGAGCCCGGCTCGTGCATCGGGGTGCTGATCGGCGATTCGGCGGCGTATCAGCGCGCGGACCCGGCGGGCAACGACCTGACGGGATTCTTCGGCCTGACGCTTCCGCTGATCTACGACGGCCGCGCGGTTCGCGTGGCGCCCATCGAGCGTGTGGTGGAACCGGACTATCTGCGTTCGTTCAAGGTTCTGGTTCTGAGCTACGATTTCTTCAAGCCGATGAAGAGCGAGTACAACACCGCCCTGGCGCAGTGGGTGCGGGGCGGGGGGCAGCTGATCCTCATCGGGGGCTCGAACGCATACAACGGCGCCGGCCAGTGGTGGAAGAAGTCCGCGAGGCTCTCTTCGCCGGACGAGCACCTGTTGCGGGAGCTGGGGCTGGACGCGCGCCGCGCCGAAGCGGATGCCCCGGCGGCCAGGGCGGCCGGGCCCGTGTTCCGCCCGCTGTGGAAGGAAACCGGGCCGGTGCGCGACATGTCGAACCAGCGCGTGCTGGAGATTCCCCTGCCGGCCGGCAGCGCCGGGGTTCTGGTGCGCTTCCGGGACGCCCGGCCGTCTGACGGCTGGGGGGCTATGGTGAAGCTGATCACGATCAACCGGAAGGGCGGAGTTCAGGAGATCAGGCCCGGGCAGATCGAAGAAGACAGCTTTCTGCAGGAGAACATCGGCTCTCTCACGAACGCGGACGGACGCTTCGCGGACGGGACGGCAGCGTTCACCTATCTGTTCCCCGCCTCGGGCGGCGCGGAGAAGGTGGCCATCACCGCAGGCAACCAGGCCGAGGTGGACTGCGCGGTGCTGTCCGCGGACGAACTCAAGAGGTATCCGCGCGACGGGAACTCGTCGTACGATCTGACGGCGTACACCGTGACATCGGGCGCGGTGAAGAGCGTGGAGCGAAGCAAGGACACGGACGCCGGGCGCGTCACGGCGCGCGGGTTCCGCGCGTCGAGCGGCAAGGGCGCGGTCGAGTTTCTGGGGCTGCCTGCCATCGCATTCGCCCGGTCCGCCGATCAGATACTGCAGGAAGCGGTGAACGACGCTCTGGCGCGGGCGAAAGCGCGTGAGCCGAAGCAGCGGTTCCGGACGGTGAAGCGCGGGCCGTACGTGGCGGCGCACCTGATCCCGGATATGCACCGGGAGGCGAACGCGACCATGACGGCCGGAGACAAAGGGCCCCAAGGGGTGCTGAAGGGTCTGTTCGTGGATCTCTTCGAAGCCGGGCTGCCGCTTGTCCGGGACCCGCGGATCGATCCGGGACAGTCACGCTTCTTCCGCGCTGTCGAGCCCGCGGAGGCCCCGTATGTGCTCGCCGCAAGCTACGAGACGCGCATCGAGAAGCAGGACACCCTGGGGATGACGCTCGTGAACAAAGGCCCGCTGGGCACACCCGGCGCCGTGCGCCTCTACACCGGCGGGCGCGTTGCGGTTGCGGTGTCGGCCGTGGACGCCCAGGGCAAGCAGGTGGAGCTGACCGATTCCAGCGAGGTGGATACTCTCTACCTCACGTTCCCGGGGAGCCCGGACGGAGTGACGATCAGCGTCACCTGGCGCAGAGAATGGACAACAGAATGAAGTATCGCCCCTTTGGAAAAACCGGTTTGCAGGTTTCGGCGCTCGCGATGGGCTGCATGCGGCTGCCGAAAGAGGACCCGGAGCTGGCGGCCATGGTGGTGGACCGGGCCATCGAGCGCGGCATCAACTATTTCGAGACGACGCGTGGCTACATTGACGGGCAGTGCCAGCATCTCACCGCGCCGGGGCTCAAAGGGCGCAGCCGGGGGCTGATTGTGTCGGGCAAGGCGGGCGTCGGGCCGGACACCACGGCCGACAGCTACCGGGCGGAGATGGACCTGCAGATGCAGATTCTGGGGGTGGACTATCTGGAGTTCTTCCAGGTGGGCTGGTTCAGCCTCGAAAAGATGGAGATGCTGACGAAGAAGGGCGGCGCGCTCGAGGCGCTGGACGCGGCCCGCGGCGAAGGCATTATCGGGCACATCGGCTTCACCGGGCACGACACGCCGGAGAACTTCATCAAGTGCATCGAGACGGGGCTGTTCGACAGCCTGACGATTCCGTACAACCTGCTCGACCGCAGGTATGCGCCCGTCATCCGCCGGGCCGGCGAACTTGGCGTCGGGGTGGTGGCCATGTGCGCGGTTGCGGGCGGGGTGCTCGCGAGCCCGTCGCCGCGGGTGCAGTCGCTGATTCCGGGCGGGGCGCGGACGAGCGCCGCCGCCGCGCTCGAGTTTGTGCTTGCGAACCCGGACGTTAGCTGCGCCTGCTCGGGGATGAACACGCTCGAGATGATCGAAGAGAACGTGGCCACCGTGAACGCGTTCGAGGGGCTGTCAGAGGCCGACCGCGCGCGGATGGAGAGCATCCTCGACGAGTTCGCAGCGCTGGGCGAGAAGTTCTGCACCGGGTGCCGCTACTGCATGGATTGCC
>JAGVUD010000491.1 GCA_019136435.1 Armatimonadota bacterium
GAATCGCCGTTGGTCTGGAAGGCCGCCTTAGCGGTGTCCGGGTCACGCACGAGGTCATAGCCCGCGGCGAACGTCCGGGGGTTGCACGAGTTTCTGACAATCGTTCCCGTCGCCCCCGTATCCCCGATGTTCGGCGTCGCCATGCCGAGCACGCACAGGCGCCACGCAGCAGAGTAGGCTCTGGCAAACTGCGGGAAGTCGCGCAGGATGTTGTTGCGGGTGTACGCCGGGTACTGCGCCATCCGTGCGGCAAGATCGCCGATCGCGCCATTCCACAGCAGAGAGTAGCCAGGAGCGCCCTCTCCGCCGCATCCATCCCTGTCAATCTTGCCCACAATCGTCCCCGGGATGCGTCCGCCGGATGGCGAAAAGACCCAGTCCAACCAGTTCGATGTGTCCGGTTCGGTGTCCAGCGCAATTGCGCACGCCGCCATCGCGCTCTCGTGCATCCCCTCGTTGCCCCAGATGCGCCCGGCCATAATCGCCTCGGCGCCGCATCGCAGGATGTTGTCGTCCACGTTCGAGACGAAGTCTTCCCGCGTGCCTTTGGGGCGAGGGAGCGTGTATTTCTGTGACTGCCGCTTCAGAAATGCGTAGAGCTCCGGGTTATCAACCGTGCCGCTCAGTATCCGGTCGTAGGAGTCGGCGAAATTCTTGATCCGGCCTGTCTCCCAGATGCGGCCTTCAATCTTGCCCTTGCGCGATCCGCCGTCCGAGTGAAACCACCCCAGTTCGCCGTAGGGGTTCCAGTCCATGTCCGGATAGACGTCGGCCATCCGGTCGAGCAGAATGGCCGCTTTGCGCGCATACAGCCTGTCGCCCGTGTAGAGATAGGCCAGAGAGATGTCGCCGATGGCGTAGCTGATCCGCTGCCAGTACTTCCATGCGTAGAATCCGACGAACTTGTGCGCGCGGCCGTTGTCGTCCGTGTATCCGAACCCATCGTCCACGCCATACTTGTGAAGAGGGTCCGCCGGGTCCGGGTGCGCGGCGTTGAACAGCAGCGACCTGTCGCCTTTCGCGGGGTCGAAGAGGCCGCGCTCGTCAATCGCGCTCTGGTAGTACTTCCCGAAATCGTTTGTGGGGAACACCGATGCGCAGCTCGGGCAGGTGATCTTCCACGGCTTTCCGTCGAAGTCTATCTGCCAGGGATAGTTCCCGAATTTGGAGATCGCGCTGCCGCATTTCGGGCATCCGATCTGGTGCGGCTGTTGTTTGTAGTTCCAGCTCGTGTCTATGCAGCGCGGAAGATCCTGGCCGGGAATCATGGCCCAGAGTTCTTCGTCGCTCTTTGCCGTCCACTGAGCTGCGTTTGCCACGGCCTTGTCGCGCTCTGCGCGGGCCCAGTCGTAGCGTTCGCAGTTTCGAAGGACGTTGGCGATGCGTTCGCGCGTGTACTTGCCGCCGTACTCGCGCGCTGTGTCAGCGCGAGACATGGAGGAGATGATCATCAGAATGACAGCCAGCCTTAGAGTGTTCACGCGCAGTTGTTCGCCGCCGGGCCCCGCGAGCCCTGCGTGTCAGCGGGCGGCGGAGTGTATCTTCGGTTCCGGCAGCTTCAGGGCGCTCGTGACGGCCTCATCGCGCGAAAGCGCCCGGGGAGCGCGCGTCACCCTGCTCGCGAGAATCGAGCGTCCCAGGCGGCGCTTCTGCAGTTTGCCTTCCACGATCACGACCGGCTCTGAAAACGCCAGATACCCGCTTTCGCGATAGACATCCTCGAAGCAGGTGACATCAATCAGCCCGAACTCGTCCTCCAGGCAGAAGAACAGAACCTTCTTCCCGCTTCTCGTGGGCGGCGTGTGCGGGCAGATGGTCAGCCCGCCCACCTTTACCCTCTGCCCGCCCGGAATCCAGACCATATCGGCGGTCGTCAACAGTCCAAGAGAGTCAAACTTAGGGCGCAAAAGTGATACGAGGTGACAATCGGGGTTCAGCGACAGCACGCTGTACTCCATGCTCAGGCGCTCGATATCGCTGAAGTCCGGCAGCGGCGGCGGCGAAGGCCAGGGGTCCAGAAGCCGCCGTGTCCGATCTGCCGCGTTGTCTGCAACGCCCGATTTCCATGCCGTCTCCGCCTGCCAGAGCAGCGCCCGGCGGTTCGGGTGCAGGCTGTCGAATGCGCCGGCCGCGACCAGCGACTCCAGCGTGTTCACCGGCGGGCGGCATTTGCGGCAGAAGTCCCGGATGTCTTCGAACGGCGCCATCTCGTGAATCCGCCGGCCCAGCTCTTCCGGCATCCCGCGCACCTGCCGGAATCCGATGCGAATCGTCTCGCCGGTGGACGCAGCGAGATATTCGCTCTCGTTGATATCGAGCGGAAGAATCAGTATCCCCCGCGTCCGCGCCTGCGTAATCAGCGTGTTCGGCGGGTAGAAACCCATCGGCTGGTTGTTCAGAAGCCCGGCCAGATAATGCGCCGGATGGTGGCGCAGCAGATACGAGCTGCGGTAAGCGATCTCGCCGAACGCCCGCGCATGCCCCTCCGCGAAACCGTACCCGGCGAACCCCGCGATGCACTGGAACACTTTCTCCGCCGCTTCACGCGACAGCCCGTTCGCCAGAGCCTTTTCCATAAAGCCCGCCTTCAGCTTCTCCATGTTCTTGCGGGAGCGCGCGTGCGTGATTCCCTTGCGCAGGATGTCCGCCTCTCCGGGCGTGAAGTTCGCCGCCGCGCAGGCGACCTCTATGACCTGCTCCTGAAAGACAATGATGCCAAATGTATGCTTCAGCGGCTCTTCAAGAGACGGGTGCAGATAGGTGACCGGCTCGATTCCCAGACGCCTGCGGATGTAGTTCTCATGCTTCAGCGGCTCTTCAAGAGACGGGTGCAGATAGGTGACCGGCTCGATTCCCAGACGCCTGCGGATGTAGTTCTCGGTCATGCCTCCCATTCCCGGCCCGGGCCGGATCAGCGCGATGCTGTCCACGATGTCCTTTTTCGAGTCTGTCCCGACCCGCGTGTGCAGCGCGCGCTGCGCCGGGCTCTGAAGCTCGAACGCGCCGATGGCTTCCCCGGAGCGGATCATCCGGAACGTCTCCTCATCATCGTCCGGAATGGACTCGTAGGGGCAGGCGCTTCCGGCCTGATCCACCGCTCCCAGAATCGGCAGGGAGAGGACATCGGTCTTCAGCCCCACCGCCTCGATATCGTCCTTG